>CAZBII010000251.1:0-4917 GCA_964491665.1 uncultured Moraxellaceae bacterium | reverse complement strand
CGCCAAACCGTTTCGGTCTGGGGCTCAACGCCCCCCTTGGCGCAGAATACTGCCACAGTGCCGTCAAGCACTCGCAGGGAGCGCTCAACTTCTACCGTAAAGTCTACGTGGCCAGGGGTATCGATGATGTTGATCCGGTGGTTCTGCCACTGACAGGTGGTGGCAGCGGAGGTGATGGTGATACCACGCTCCTGCTCCTGCTCCATCCAGTCCATGGTGGCGGCGCCGTCATGCACTTCACCGATCTTGTGCGAAACACCGGTATAGAACAGAACGCGCTCGGTTGTGGTGGTTTTGCCCGCATCGATGTGCGCGCTGATACCGATGTTACGGTACCGGGAAAGGGGGGTTTTACGTGCCACAGGCTTACCCTCAGACTCGCTAGATGATTGATAAAGGTCGATAAATTAGAAGCGGTAGTGAGAGAACGCCTTGTTGGCTTCTGCCATCCGGTGCACGTCTTCGCGCTTCTTGACTGCGGAGCCTTTACCTTCAACCGCATCCATGATTTCGCCAGCCAGACGCAGCGGCATGGATTTTTCGCCACGGTTACGGGCTGCATCTACCATCCAGCGCATGGCCAGGGCAGTACGACGGCTGGGACGCACTTCAACCGGCACCTGGTAGGTGGCACCACCTACACGACGGGATTTAACTTCGACTGCGGGGCGCAAGGCATCCAGGGCTTTTTCAAACACTTCGACGGGGTCTTGCTTGCTACGCTCGGCAACCTTGTCCAGCGCACCGTAGACGATACGTTCGGCAACGGATTTCTTTCCGCTTTCCATAACGTGGTTGATGAATTTAGCCAGGATTTGGCTTTGGAACTTCGGATCGGGCAGAATTTCGCGTTTCGCGGCAACTCGTCTTCTTGGCATGACTAATTTTCCTGTTTCAGGTTAATCCAAGACTGGGCTTGGCCTTACTCCCGCGCTAGGGTGCGGGATCAATATGACAGCCGAGTGATCGGCTATCGATTATTTCTTGGGCCGTTTGGTTCCGTATTTGGAACGGGCTTGCATACGACCGTTTACACCGGCGGTATCCAGGGTTCCACGGACGGTGTGGTAACGCACACCCGGCAGGTCTTTTACACGACCGCCGCGAATCAGGATTACAGAGTGCTCTTGCAGGTTGTGACCTTCGCCACCAATGTAAGAGGTTACTTCGTAACCGTTGGTCAGACGCACACGAGCCACTTTCCGCAGAGCCGAGTTAGGCTTCTTGGGAGTGGTTGTGTAAACGCGGGTACATACGCCGCGGCGCTGGGGGCAGCTTTGCAACGCAGGTACGTCGCTCTTGGCTGCTCGGCGCTCACGTGGCTTACGCACCAATTGGTTAATGGTTGCCATGTAGCTATTTCTCCAGTTCTACCGATATATAAAGGCAAAAATCCCGTCACCCCCTTTCGGGGATGCGAGATTCTAGGGGTGGCCCGCCAGCAAGTCAAGCGAGCCGGCGGGCCTTCCCGGGTGGGGGAAACCCGCCGTTTCCGGCAATTTACTCGCCGGGAGAGCTCAATGCCGCGCTCAGGGCCTGCTCGGCATCGTCCGCGGTAAACTGCGGAACCTGTTCATTTTCCTCAGCATGACGGGCTCGACGGCGTTCCGCGTGGTACGCAAAGCCAGTACCGGCCGGAATCAGACGTCCCACCACCACGTTTTCCTTCAGACCACGCAGGTCGTCGACCTTGCCGGTAACGGCGGCTTCGGTCAGCACCCGGGTGGTTTCCTGGAACGATGCGGCGGAAATGAACGACTCGGTCGACAGCGAGGCCTTGGTGATACCCAGCAGTTCGCGGTCATACTTCGCCGGGAACTTGTTGTCCTTGTCCAGACGCTCGTTTTCGTCCAGCACACGCGCCAGCTCCAGCTGTTCGCCCTTGATGAAGGACGAATCATTCGGATCGGTGATGTTCACCTTGCGCAGCATCTGCCGCACGATGACTTCGATGTGCTTGTCGTTGATTTTTACGCCCTGCAGACGGTAAACGTCCTGCACTTCGTTAACGATGTAGCTGGCCACGGCGTTAACGCCTTTCAGACGCAGGATGTCGTGCGGGTTGGACGGACCATCGGAGATAACCTCGCCCTGCTCCACGCGTTCGCCCTCGAAGATGTTGAGCTGACGCCATTTCGGAATCAGTTCTTCATAGGCTTCGCTGCCGTCGTCCGGAGTGATCATCAGACGGACCTTGCCCTTGGTTTCCTTGCCGAAGGACACCACGCCACTCTTCTCCGCCAGAATGGAGGATTCTTTCGGCTTGCGCGCTTCGAACAGGTCGGCAACGCGCGGCAGACCACCGGTGATGTCCCGGGTCTTGGAGGATTCCTGCGGAATCCGCGCCACCACGTCACCCGCTTCCACCTTGACGCCGTTCTCCAGCATCACGATGGAACCGGCCGGCAGGTAGTACTGCACCGGGGTGTCGCTGCCGGGCATGGTGACCAGCTCGTTCTTCTCATTGACCAGACGCACCACCGGACGCTTGTCCTTGCCGGAAGACGGACGGTCTTTCGGATCGATGATTTCGTAGTTGGTCAGACCGGTCAGATCGTCGGTAGTCTGCTTGACTGTGATACCTTCCTCGAACTCGCCGAAGCTGATGCGACCAGTCGATTCGGTGATAACCGGGTGAGTGTGTGGATCCCACTGGGCCACCACTTGGCCTGGCTCCACCTTGGCGCCATCCTTCACCTGGATCACGGCGCCGTAGGGCAGCTTGTAGCGCTCGCGCTCGCGACCCTTGTCGTCAGCCACCGCCAGTTCGCCGGAGCGGGACACCGCCACCAGGTTGCCGTTGGTCTGCTCTACCGTCTTCAGGTTGTGCAGGCGGATGGTACCGTGGGTTTTCACCTGCACGTTACTGACCGCCGAACTTCTGGACGCCGCGCCACCGATGTGGAACGTACGCATGGTCAGCTGGGTGCCGGGCTCACCGATGGACTGGGCGGCGATAACGCCAACCGCTTCACCGATGTTGACCAGATGGCCGCGAGCCAGGTCACGACCGTAGCACTTGCGGCAGACGCCGTAGCGGGTGTCGCAGGCAATCGGCGAACGGCAGATCACTTCGTCCACACCTTCCGCTTCCAGACGCTCAACCCAGCGCTCGTCGATCAGGGTGCCGGCCGGGGCCAGAACCTCGTCGGTGCCCGGCTTGAGAACGTCCTGCGCCACGGAACGGCCCAGTACGCGCTCGCCCAGCGGTTCCACCACGTCGCCGCCTTCGATCAGCGGGGTCATGGTGACGCCATTGGTAGTACCGCAGTCTTCCTCGGTCACCACCAGATCCTGCGCCACGTCTACCAGACGGCGGGTCAGGTAACCGGAGTTCGCGGTTTTCAGTGCGGTATCCGCCAGACCTTTACGGGCACCGTGGGTCGAGATGAAGTACTGGAGTACGTTCAGACCTTCACGGAAGTTCGCAGTGATCGGCGTTTCGATGATGGAGCCGTCCGGCTTGGCCATCAGACCACGCATACCTGCCAACTGACGGATCTGGGCCTGGGAGCCCCGCGCTCCGGAATCCGCCATGATGAAGATGGAGTTGAAGGACTTCTGGTCGATGACCTTGCCATCCTTGTCCTTCACCTTCTCGGTGGACAGGTGCTCCATCATCGCCTTGGCGACCATGTCGTTGGTGCGGGACCAGATGTCGACCACCTTGTTGTAGCGCTCGCCCTGGGTTACCAGACCGGAGGCAAACTGGTCTTCGATCTCGCGCACTTCATCTTCCGCTTCAGAGATGATGCGGGCCTTCTCTTCCGGAATCTGCATGTCCTCGATTCCGATGGACGAGCCGGACAGGGTGGCCTGGTGGAAACCGAGGTACATCAGTTTGTCAGCGAAGATTACGGTCGCTTTCAGGCCGAGGCGGCGGTAGCAGGCGTTGATCAGGCGGCTGACGGTTTTCTTGGTCATCGGCTGGTTGATCAGCTCGAACGGCAGACCTTTCGGCAGCACGTCCCACAGCATGCAGCGGCCGGCAGTGGTGCTGGCGATGAAGGTGCGCTCGATCAGGGAGCCGTCTTCCTGCTTCACGGTCTCGGTAACACGCACCTTGACGCGGGAATGCACGGTAACCACTTTAGCGGCCAGCGCGCGGGACACTTCCTTGGTGTCAACGAAGGTCATGCCCTCGCCCGGCGCGTTGATGCGCTCACGGCTGATGTAGTACAGACCCAATACTACGTCCTGGGTCGGCACGATGATGGGCTCACCATTCGCCGGGGACAGGATGTTGTTGGTGGACATCATCAGGGCGCGGGATTCGAGCTGGGCTTCCAGGGTCAGCGGTACGTGTACCGCCATCTGGTCACCGTCGAAGTCCGCGTTGTAGGCCACGCACACCAGCGGGTGCAGCTGGATTGCCTTGCCTTCAATCAGTTGCGGTTCGAACGCCTGGATACCGAGACGGTGCAGCGTGGGCGCGCGGTTCAGCAGTACCGGGTGTTCGCGGATGACTTCGGCCAGGATGTCCCACACTTCGGCGGTTTCCCGCTCTACCATTTTCTTGGCCGCCTTGATGGTGGTCGCGAGACCACGGGCTTCCAGCTTGGCGAAGATAAAGGGTTTGAACAGTTCCAGCGCCATTTTCTTGGGCAGACCGCACTCGTGCAGCTTCAGGGTCGGACCTACCACGATTACCGAACGGCCGGAGTAGTCGACGCGCTTGCCCAGCAGGTTCTGACGGAAACGACCCTGCTTACCCTTGATCATGTCGGCCAGGGATTTCAGCGGGCGTTTGTTGGAGCCGGTGATGGCGCGGCCACGACGGCCGTTGTCCAGCAGGGCATCGACCGCTTCCTGCAGCATGCGCTTTTCGTTGCGCACGATGATGTCCGGCGCGTTCAGGTCGAGCAGACGCTTCAGACGGTTGTTACGGTTGATCACGCGACGGTACAGATCGTTCAG
>CAZBII010000250.1:0-4940 GCA_964491665.1 uncultured Moraxellaceae bacterium | reverse complement strand
AGTGGCATACCGCCCAGCGATGCGTCCGTCAGCTCGACCTGCCCGGCAGCCAGCTCCAGGTCTTGCACCAGCACCTGCCATGGCTTGCCCGCTGGACTTGCCACCGTTTCCTTGCCTTTGGCTGGTGCACCCACCACCGGCTGCAGCCACTGCTCATACATCCAATGGCCCTGCGCATTGCGCTGCACGCTCACCAGAATGCGTCCGGATTCCGGCGCGTACTTGATGGCGTTGTCCACCAGATTGCGCACCACCAGCGGAAACAGTTGTGGCACCGTCTGCACCGGCAGCACCGCTTCATCACACATCAGCTCAATGCTCTGATGTTTCTGCAGCACCAGCGGATACAGCGCCGCGATTTCTTCACGCAGCAGCGGCAGAATGTCCACTTCCTGCTGCGCATAACCATGATCATCCTGCTCCAGCCGGCTCAGGGTCAGCAGCTGGTTGATCAGGCGGCCGGCGCGATCGACACCGGCATCCAGTTCATGCAACAACTGCACGCGCTCGCTATCGGTGGCGGCCTTCAACGCGTTCTGCACATTCACTTTCAGCACCGCCACCGGCGTGCGCATTTCGTGGGAAGCCGTGGCGGAAAAACGCCGTTCGCTTTCCAGTGAGCGCCGCAACTGCGACAGCAGACCATTGAGTGATTCCACAATCGGACTGATTTCCACCGGCATGTTCTGCAGCGGAATGGGATCGAGATTATCCTTGTCGCGCTGCTGGATATGCCGGTCGAGCTGCACCAGCGGACGCAAGCCACGCTGCAGCACCCAGGCCAGCAGCAACAACAGCACCGGCAATGCCAGCAGCGAAGGATACAGGTTGCCCAACGCAATCTTGCCGATCATTTCCTCACGCACATCGCTGCGCTCGCCCACGGTGTAAGTGGTGGCGCCGTCCACCAGCGTGAACAGGTACCAGTCACGGTTATCCAGGCGAATGCGCCGGTAACCTGCATCGCGCGGAAAACTGCTGTTGGCGGGAAAATTGTCGGACGCCAGAATCACATCATTGCCACGCATGACGCTGAACATGATCTTGCGTTCATAACTGTGGCCGAGGCGGGTGCGCTCATCCTGTTCGGCCTTGTCGAGAGCGGGATTGGGCGCCCAGTCGTGGGTACTGACCGACGACGCGTTTCCAACCGGATCACCCGCCGGATAATTCGATGCCACCGCAATGGTGGAACGCAGCACGCGTGCAGTCTGCGCCAGCTCTGCATCGAACAGTTCGTCGACTTCATAACGGGCATGATTGAAGGTGACCCACCCCGACACCAGCAGGGTGAACAGCACCAGCAGGCAGACCGCTGTGAGCAAGAAAAAACGAATCGATTTCATCCGGCTTTTTCCACCAGATAACCGACGCCGCGCACCGTGCGGATCAGATCGTTATAGAACTTTTTGCGCAGATGATGGATGTGCACTTCCACCGCATTGCTGGCGACGTCCTGCCCCCAGTCATAGATCGCGCGCTCCAGCTGTTCGCGCGTCATCACGCGCCCGGTATTGACGAGCAGTTCCTGCAGCAGCATGAATTCGCGCCGCGACAGCTCCACCGGCTGGCCCTGATATTCCACCTTCATGGAATCCGGATGCAATGTGATGTCCCGATACTGCAAAGTGGCCGAAGCACGTCCGCTGCGACGGCGCAACAAGGCACGCACCCGCGCCATCAGTTCGTTCTGGTCGAACGGCTTGACCATGTAATCGTCGGCGCCGGCATCCAGACCGCCCACGCGGTCTTCGATGCTGTCGCGGGCGGTGAGAATGATGACCGGCGTGGTTTTGCCACGCCGGCGCAGGGTGTTGAGTACGGTTTTGCCATCAATGTCCGGTAATCCCAGATCCAGAATCACCAGATCGTATTCTTCGGTTTCCAGACAGTGCAGCGCCGATTGCCCGGCCGACATCCAGTCCACCGCATAGCCATCCATCTTCAGGCCGGTCAGCACCGCCCGCCCCAGCATGGCGTCATCTTCCACCAGTAGTAATCGCATCCACTCTGCCTTGTTGTCATATTCTGTTTCAATGATCCGGCGGCAGGGCTGCATGTCAGTTCAGCTTGTCTTCAACCCTGGCCAGACGCTCGCGAATTTCCTGGCGCCGCCCGGCATCAGCCAGCGGACGGTTCGGACGGGCCGGCGCCTGCTGTGCTTTTTCAAGGTACTGTCTGGCTTTCTGGTATTCGCCCTGCTCCAGCCAATAATCACCATAAAAGTAATTGCTGTCGATACCGTCGGGATTGATCGCCAGGGCTTTCTGCAGCAGCTCGCCCGCTTTCTTGTCGTCACCGAACGCCACCGGCCAGCCCGGCACCTGATAGTACAGGCTGCCCAGGGAAGTATAGGCCGAGCCCTGCAGCGCATCCGGCGAAATCGCCAGCGACTGTTCAAACAGGGAACGCGCATCCTTCACCAGTCCCAGCGCGCCCAGACCACCCCTGGCGCCGGCCCAGGTGGACAGCACGATGCCGCGCCAGATCAGCGGCTCGGGACGGCCGGGATTCTGCGCACCGAAATCCTGCAGCTGCGCGGCAAGCTTTTCGAACGCGGTCTCCTTGTCTTTCTTCGCCACTTCGTAATTGATATGTGCCCACTGCTCCTGGAAACCCAGCAGCTGCTGGTCGAAATCCTGCGCGGCCTGCGCCTGCACCACGCAGAAAAGCAGTCCGGCAATAAGTGCTGCAAAAAAACTTTTAATGGAATGAAATCGTTTCATGGAATCTTCTCGATGAATTCAATGTGCAAGAAAACGCTGGATGACGGGCAGCTGCTTGCGCAACGCTTTGTCCACCATGCCGGTGACCACGCCATTCAGCACAACAAAAAGCTTTTCCGGCCAGCCGATGAACAGGCGCGGACGCTCGCGCTGCATCGCACGCACCACACTGGCGGCCACCAGCGCCGGTTCGTCCATGCGATTGCCCAGCTCGTTGTTCATTGCCACCACGCTGGCTTCGTTCATGTCGGTCGCCGTGGCGCGAGGCGCGATATACAGCACTTTCACGGGCGTATTCACCAGTTCGCGCCGCAACGCTTCGGTGTATCCACGCACGCCGAATTTGCTGGCGCAATACACGGCGAATCCCGGATAGCCGATACTGCCGAAGGTGGAACCCACATTCACGATCATGCCCTGCGGCCGCTTCAGCAGATTGGGCAGCAGCGCCTGCGTCAGCAGGATGGTGCCTTTCAGATTCACATCAAGAACCGCAGCGGCCTGGGCTGCGTCGGTGCGGTCGCTGGCGGCAAAAAGATTACGACCGGCGCAGTTCAGCACCACGTCGATATCCGGATGCTGTTCCGCCAGCAGTCTCGCCTGCAGCGTCAATTTGTCGCTACCCAGATCCAGCAGCGCCGCACTTACCCGCTCGCGTCCCAGCAGAATCGCCATTTTCTGCAGCGCCTGCACATCGCGCCCAGCCAGCACTAGTCGCGCACCGGTATCCAGCAGCGCATTCACCAGCGATTTGCCGATGCCACCGGTCGCGCCGGTCAGCAGGATCTTTTTGTCACGCAGCTGCATGATTGACCTCACCTTGCTGGGTTGCGGTTACGCTGGCCGGCAGCGGAATCGAGTGCAGCATGTCACCGTACAGGCGGTACACCACATTGGCGGCATGCACGATGGCGCGCTGGTCGTCCGGATGCTCCATCTGGTCCATCAGCTTTTCGAAGAACTGGAAATGGTCCAGGTCGAGATTGCCGTGGGAGAACAGGTACGAAAACGCTTTGGCCGGCAGACCCAGTCGCGTCTGCACGATCTGCCCCATCTGCGTGGCCAGTTTGATACTGGTGCCTTCCAGCACCATCACCATGCCGAAGAACGCCGCCGGATTGCCGCGATTGATCTGGTCATACAGGAACGACACCATCAGTTCGATAGGCAGGCACGGCATATTGGTGCGCACTGTCTGCTTGTCACCACCGCTGGCTTCAATGTCATTCAGAATCCATTCGTGGTGGCCATATTCTTCCTCGATATATTCCACCAGCGCCTCGCGCACGTTCTCCAGCCGCTCTGGCAGGCGTGCACCGCATGCCATCATCAGCGGCACGGTGTGCTTCACATGGTGATAGGCCTGTTCCAGAAAATAGCGATAGCCGGCCGCATCGAAACGCCCTTCCATCACCGCCCGGATGACCGGCGCGGAAAAAACATGCTGGCGCGCCACTTCAGTTTGCTGTTGCAGTTGCTGGAAAAATCCCATGTGCGACCTCCGCAGGAAAAAACTCGTCTTGGATGAATTGAACATACTGCTGTTCGACCGCGGCACGCCGGACGCGGCCGTTCGCCGTGGCCAGTCCGTTGTCAACCGTGAAAGGTTCTGGTGCCAGCACCACACGACCGATGCGCGCGTAATCCGGCAACCCGCGATTGCATTCGGCCACGGCAGCATCGATGTCGGCCGCAGTAAAACCGGCACGCGGAACCACAATGGCGACATTGCGCGACAGCGCTTCACCGAACACCGCCACCTGGCGCACCGGAAGGAAACGCAGCAATTCAGCTTCGACCCATTCCGGATTGACGTTGCGTCCAAACGCCGTGATGAACATGTTTTTCTTGCGACCACTGACGTGCAGAAAGCCATCTGCATCGATATATCCGAGATCACCGGTGGCAATTTCGCTTTCCGCTGCTGCACTGTCTCCGAGATAACCGCTCATCACCGCACCGCGCACCATAATCTCGCCGTCATCGGCAATGCGGATCGAACAGTGCGACAACGGTTTGCCCACGCTGCCAACCTTCTCCGCGCCTGGCAGATTCAGCGCCACCACCGAGCCACATTCCGACAGACCATAACCTTCATACACCGGCAGACCCAAAGCGCGCGCCTGCTGCAACAGACTGGCGGCGACCTTGCCACCGCCCACGGCGATGAAACGCAGACTGTCGCCCAGCGAAAGTCCGCGCTCACGCAGACTG
>CAZBII010000249.1:0-4941 GCA_964491665.1 uncultured Moraxellaceae bacterium | reverse complement strand
ATCTCGCTGGGTGCGCTGGTGCTGGCGCTGGGTCTGCTGGTGGACGATGCGATCATCGCGGTGGAAATGATGGCCATCAAGATGGAGCAGGGCTTCAGCCGCCTGAAGGCCGCCAGCTTTGCCTGGACGACCACCGCCTTTCCGATGCTGACCGGCACCCTGATCACCGCCGCCGGTTTCCTGCCTATTGCCACCGCGCAGTCTGGCACCGGTGAGTACACGCGCTCGCTGTTTCAGGTGGTCACGATTTCCCTGCTGGCGTCCTGGGTGGCGGCGGTGGTGTTCGTACCCTATCTGGGCAATCGCCTGCTGCCGGACATGCTGAGCAAGCACGGCGGCCACGCCCACGATCCCTATTCCACCCGTTTTTACCAGCGCGTGCGCAGTGCGGTGGAGTGGTGTGTGCGCCACCGCTGGCTGGTGGTGGGAATCACGGTGGTGGGCTTCATCGGCTCGATCATGCTGTTCCGGCTGGTGCCGCAGCAGTTCTTCCCCTATTCCGGCCGGCTGGAACTGGTGGTGGACCTGAAACTGGCGGAAGGCTCGTCCCTCAAGGCGACGGAAGAGCAGGCGCGCCGGCTGGAGGAGAAGCTGAAAACCCAGCCCGGCATCGACAACTATGTGGGCTATTTCGGTTCCGGCTCGCCGCGCTTCTATCTGTCGCTGGACCAGCAGCTGCCGTCCGCGCGCTTTGCCCAGTTCGTGGTGCGCTGCAAGACGATTCCCGATCGCGAGGAAGTGCGGAAATGGCTGATCCACACCCTGAATGAAGAATTCCCCACCGTGATCACCCGCGTGTCGCGACTGGAGAACGGTCCGCCGGTGGGTTACCCGATCCAGCTGCGGGTGTCGGGCGAGCATATCGACACCGTGCGCAATCTGGCGCGGCAGGTGGCGGCCAAGGTGCGGGAGAATCCCTATGTGTCCAGCGTGCACCTGAACTGGGAAGAACCCAGCAAGGTGGTGTACCTGAATATCGATCAGGAGCGCGCCCGTGCGCTGGGTGTGACTACGGCTGCGCTGTCGCGTTTCCTGCAGAGTGCACTGTCCGGCTCCCGCGTCAGCCAGTTCCGCGACAGCAATGAACTCATCGAAATCATGCTGCGGGGCACCGAGCGCGAGCGGCAGCGGCTGGAGCTGCTGTCGAGTCTGTCCGTCCCCACCGACAGCGGGCAGCGGGTGGCGCTGTCGCAGATTGCGACGCTGGAATACGGGTTTGAGGAAGGCGTGGTGTGGCACCGCGACCGCCAGCCCACGGTGACGGTGTTCGGCGATATTTATGGTGGCCAGCAGCCGTCGGCCCTGGTGCAGCAGATCCTGCCGACGCTGGAGCCGATCCGCGCCCAGTTGCCGGATGGCTATCTGCTGGAAGTGGGGGGCACGGTGGAGGATTCTGCCCGTGGCCAGCACTCGGTGATGGCCGGCATGCCGCTGTTCCTGATCGTGGTGATGACGCTGCTGGTGTTCCAGCTGCGCAACATTGCCCGTTCGGTGCTGGTGTTCCTGACGGCGCCGCTGGGTCTGATCGGCGTCAGCCTGTTCCTGCTGGTGTTCCAGAAACCGTTCGGCTTCATGGCCATGCTGGGCACCATCGCGCTGGCGGGCATGATCATGCGCAACTCGGTGATCCTGGTGGACCAGATCGAGCAGGACATCCGCGCCGGCATCAATCGCTGGGATGCGGTGATCGGTGCCACCGTGCGCCGCTTCCGTCCGATCGTGCTGACGGCGCTGGCGGCGGTGCTGGCGATGATTCCACTCACCCGCAGTATCTTCTTCGGTCCGATGGCCGTGGCCATCATGGGAGGTCTGATCGTGGCCACGGCGCTGACCCTGCTGTTCCTGCCGGCGCTGTATGCCGCGTGGTTCCGCGTGCGGGAAAAGGAGTGACGGCGGCATCGATAAACCTTTTTGTCATAAACAATCGGCACAACAACAGGAATTTGACTACGCTTTTAGCTAAACCATGTTCGACACACAAATACAGTGCGCGGGATGTGCAACAGATGTGAGGGAAAACCACGGGGCAGAAATTGAGTCGCCCGTGGTTTCAAATCCACCCCGGTCTTTGCTATAAAGGTTAGGAATTCTGGCAAGCGTTTGAATATTGGACGATTTGTCGGGCCGTGGTGGTTGTCTTTACCGTTTTACACTCACTGGAATCGCATGATGAAACTGCAAACCCTTGCTTCTATCGGAATGGCCGTTCTGCTGGCCAGTACCACTGCCTTCGCCGGCATCGAATATGAAGGCGAACGCAACTCGTTCAACCGTTTCCATGGAAAAGGGAAGTTCACCTCAGGTCGCGGCGAAGTCTATGACGGCCAGTGGGTGGACGGCAGCCGCGAAGGTCAGGGTGTGGAAACCACGCCGGAAGGCGACCGCTACGAAGGCAACTGGAGCAACAACCAGGAGAACGGCAAGGGCAAGAAAACCTGGGCCAACGGCGATGTGTACGACGGCCAGTGGGTGGCGGGCAAGATGCAGGGTGATGGCACCTTCACCTCCGCCAGGGGTGAGCGCTACAGCGGCGGTTTCGCCAACAATCTCAAGCAGGGCAAGGGGGTGATGACCACACCCGCCGGGGAAAAATTCGAAGGTACCTGGAAAGCCGGCAAGCGCAACGGCGAGTTCAAGGTCACCCTGAAGGACGGCAGCGTGGTTACTGGTCACTGGGTGGAAGACCGTGCTCCCGCAACGGCCACTGTTGATCTGCCGGATGGTCACAAATACACCGGTCCGGTGCGCAATGGCATCATTCCCAACGGCAAGGGAACCTGCGTGAAAGCGGGTCAGAGTGCGCCCTGCGAATTCAAGGAAGGCAAGATGCAGGTGGCCGTCGTGGAGCCGCCCAAGGTCGAGCCCAAACCGGTTCCCAAGGTTGAGCCCAAGCCGGTGCCGGTTGTAGCGGCTGCTCCCGCCGTTGCGCCCAAGCCGGTCGAGCCGCCCAAGCCCAAGGACCCGCGTACCCAGCGCGGCATGCGCAGCGACGGCAGCCAGTTCTTCTTCAAGCATGATTTCGGCGGTGCCGCTACCAGCGACAACATTCCCACCCTGCTGGTGGAAAAGGATCTGAACGAGTTCAGCGCCATGCGCATCAGCGCCAAGGGTGGCGATTTTGATGTCACCATCATGGTGGATGAATACGTGGGTCCGGGTACCTATGAACTGAAGTACTTCAAGGCGGCTATCCAGCAGAAGGATGGCAAGACCGTGTACCGTACCTCGGCGGATGACCCGGGCAAGCTGGTCATTCTGAAGGATGAAGGCGGCAAGCTGGTGGGACTGTTCTCGTTTACCGGCTATCCGAATGGCGCTGTGGGTGCCGACAAGCATGTGGTGTCGGAAGGCGAGTTTGTGATTCCGCTGAAATAACACGTCGGGCCTGCCCGCCTGTTCCAGAAAACCCCGCTTCGGCGGGGTTTTTTTATGCCCGGCACCTGGGATCGCGCAAATAATCTGCAGATATCGTTGACTTAATAACGATAATATTTATCATTCATAAACAATTATCATTTGATCCTTGTTTTGCAGATGCGCTTTTGTCGCAGTCTGTCTGGGGTTGCTTTGTGCCTTCACTTTGCTGCGACCCTTTTTGCCGCACCCGTTATCACACTGTTTTCGTTTCAGACCATTAACCGGGATATGTATCAGGGGACCTTCATGATTGAACATTCAGATCGTAAACCAGCAGGCCTGACCACCGTGCAGGCGCCGTTCAGCCTGCGCCAGACCTTTGGCCTGCGTCGCGCCGACGTGCTGTCGGTGTCGCTGATTGCGCTGGCGGGCGTTGTGCAACCCGTGCTGGCAGAAGAGGCTGCCAAGCCGGAAGCCGCCGCCCAGGCCACCGAACAGCAGGCCGAAAAGAAAAAGCCGGTGGTGCTGGAAGCGGTGACGGTGCGTGGCGCCCGAGTGGATGCCGCCGAGGCCGATGCCAATCCCTACGCCGATCCGGCCGCACCGTTCAAGGTGGACCGTTCCGGCGAGGCCAAGCGCACCGCGCCGATTCTGGACCAGCCCAGCACCGTGATTGCCATTCCCAAGGAAACCATGAAGGCCACCGGCGCCACCTCCATGAAGGAAGTGATGCGGGTGCAGCCGGGCGTGACCCTGGGCACCGGCGAAGGTGGCAACACCTACGGCGACCGTTTCATCATTCGCGGCTTTGAGGCGCGCAATGACGTGTTCGTTGACGGTCTGCGTGATCCGGGCGTGCTGTCCCGCGAAACTTTTGCGGTGGAGCAGGTGGAGATTTCCAAGGGGCCGAGCTCGACCTTTGCTGGCCGTGGCACCACCGGCGGCGCCGTGAACAGCGTGACCAAGATGCCGAAACTGGATGAATCCTTCACCACGGCGGAAGTTGGCGCCGGCACCGAGGACTACAAGCGCGTGACGGTGGATGCCAACCAGCAGGTGTCGGACAGCGTGGCGGTGCGCGCCAACGTGCTGTACCACGACACCAATATTGCCGGTCGCGATGAAGTGTTCGATGAGCGCAAGGGTGCCGCGCTGGCGCTGCGTTATGACGTGACCGCTGACACCAATATCGTGGTGGATTTCTACCATCTGGACACTGACGCCATGCCGGACTGGGGTATTCCCTACGAGCAGGCGCGCAACCGTCCGGCGGAAGTGAATCTGGATAATTTCTACGGCCAGACCACGCGC
The DNA here is from genome assembly GCA_964491665.1 of uncultured Moraxellaceae bacterium. Lineage (GTDB taxonomy): Bacteria > Pseudomonadota > Gammaproteobacteria > Pseudomonadales > Ketobacteraceae > Ch67. The sequence continues at coordinate 273 of CAZBII010000249.1, read as the reverse complement.
GATTTCTGGGAAACCCAGGCGGACATCGCCACCATCAAGGTCGATTCGCAGCTGAACGACGACTGGCGCATCAGTTCGCAGACCCGTTACGGCGAAACCAACAACAGCTACATTGCCGGAGCGCCGAGCGGCCCCAATTTCACGACCGGCACGGTCAATTCCAGCGCCAAAACCCGTGACCAGGACAACATCTACATCGGTCACGCCACCCACTTCCTCACCGCGATCGAGCAGGGCGACATGCTGCACACCGTGGTGCTGGGCTTTGAGCTG
>CAZBII010000248.1:0-4952 GCA_964491665.1 uncultured Moraxellaceae bacterium | reverse complement strand
GGAGGCCAGCGACGGGCAGGATGCGCTCAACAAGGCCAAGCAGGGCCAGGTGGATCTGGTGCTGTCGGACGTCAACATGCCGGTAATGGATGGCATTGCCCTGATCAAGAATCTGCGGTCGCTGCCGAATTACAAGTTCACGCCGATTCTGATGCTGACCACCGAATCCGCCGCCGACAAGAAAACCGAAGGCAAGGCGGCAGGTGCGACCGGCTGGATCGTCAAGCCGTTCAATCCGGACCAGCTGCTGAACACCATCAAGAAAGTGCTGGGATGACATGTCATGAGCATTGATCTGAGCCAGTTTCACCAGGTTTTTTTCGAAGAAAGTTTCGAAGGACTGCAGATCATGGAGTCCAGCCTGCTGGATCTTGATTGTGAAAGTGTGGACTCGGAAACGATCAATGCCATTTTTCGCGCGGCGCATTCGATCAAGGGCAGCAGCAGCACGTTTGGCTTCACTGCAGTGGCCGAATTTACGCACGTGCTGGAAACGCTGCTGGATCAGGTCCGGGTCGGTTCGCGCCGTCTGACGCAGGAGATTGTTGATCTGCTGCTGCAGTCGGTGGATTGCCTGCGCAACATGCTGACTGCACTGCAGGCCAGCGAAACACTCGATACGGCGCAGTCGACGCAGCTGATTGCCGCCTTCAATGCCATTCTGCAAGGCGGGACGCAAACAGTGGAGCGGTCTGTGGCGGCATTGTCTGTTGCCGTGCCAGCCGCAGCAGACGCATCGGCTGCCGGGCAAACCTGGCTGATCCGCTTTATTCCCAACATCAATGTTCTGCGCACCGGCAACGAGCCTGTGCGCATGTTTCGCGAACTGGCAGAACTGGGCGACATGCAAACCTCGGCGCTGCTGGAGCGCCTGCCGGATTTTGGCGCGCTGGGGCCGGAAGAGTGTCATCTGGGTTGGGAGATTCGCCTCACCACTGCCCACGACAAGCGCAAGATCGAGGAAGTGTTTGAATGGGTTGCCGATGAATCGGATCTGACCATTGCGCCTGCGGATGAGCCGGCGCCACTGCCGGTTCCGGTCGCTGCGGAAAAGCTGGACACTGCTGTTGCCGTAAGTGCTCCCGGCCCCGATGAACGTGTCGCGGCAGTCACCGTGCGCGATGCAGGAAAAGATCCGGTCAAGGCGTCCGAGTCCACTTCCATCCGGGTGTCGATCGAAAAGATCGACAGCCTGGTCAATCTGGTGGGCGAGCTGGTGATTACCCAGTCCATGCTGGGCCAGCTGGGCACCGATTTCGACATGAGCAAGCTGGTGCGTCTGCAGGAAGGGCTGGCGCAGCTGGAACACAACACCCGCGAGCTGCAGGAAAATGTCATGCGCATCCGCATGCTGCCCATCAGCTTCACCTTCAGCCGCTTCCCGCGCATGGTGCGTGATCTGTCACGCCAGCTGGGCAAGAAAATCGAATTGAAAATGGTGGGCGAGCAGACGGAACTCGATAAAACCGTCATGGAAAAAATTGGCGATCCGCTGGTGCATCTGGTGCGCAATGCGCTGGATCACGGGCTGGAAACGCCAGCCGAACGGCGGGCCGCCGGCAAGCCCGAAACCGGCGTCATCACGCTCAATGCCTACCATCAGGGCGGCAACATCATGATCGAGATTACCGATGATGGCCGTGGTCTGAACCGGGAAAAAATCCGCGCCAAGGCGGTCGCCAACCAGTTGATCGGTCCTGACGATCCGCTGTCCGACGAACAGATTCAGGACCTGATTTTCCAGCCCGGTTTTTCCACGGCGGACAAGGTTACGGATGTCTCCGGGCGCGGCGTGGGCATGGATGTGGTGCGTCGCAACATCCAGGAACTGAACGGCGGCATCGTCGTGAAATCGGTGGAAGGCGTGGGCAGCACGTTCACCATCCGCCTGCCGCTGACGCTGGCGATTCTGGATGGCCAGCTGATCCAGGTTGGCGACCAGATCTACATCATTCCGCTGGTGTCCATCGTGGAATCGCTGCAGCCGAATCTCGCTCTGGTCAACAAGGTGGCGGGCGGCTGCGATGTGTTCCGTCTGCGCAATGAATACATTCCCATCATCCGGCTGGCGGAAATTTTTGGCATAGCGCCGCGCAACGAAGGGCTGGACAGAAGTCTGCTGGTGGTGGTGGAAGTGGGCGCGCACAAGGTGGCACTGGTGGTCGATGATCTGCTGGGGCAGCAGCAGGTGGTGATCAAGAGCATGGAGGCGAATTACCGCAAGGTGGAAGGTATTTCCGGCGCCACCATTCTCGGTGACGGCACCGTGTCGCTGATTCTCGATATTACTGATCTGGTGCAGATGGCCGGTGTGCATCAGCAGCAGAAAAACGGCTTGAAACTGGTTTCGGGCAGAACGCGTGTCGCGTGACGCGCACAGATTCACGGGAGAAGCAGTATGAATACGGCAGAGCAACGTCTGTTTGACAGCAATGAAGCAGAAACCTCCGCGCGCACTGGCGATCACAATGACCAGTATCTGACGTTCATCATGGCGGGCGAGGAATACGGAGTCGACATTCTGCGCGTGCAGGAGATCCGCGGCTGGGAAAACGTCACGCCGATTCCCAACGCTCCTTCGCACATCAAGGGTGTGATCAACCTGCGCGGCACCATCGTGCCTATCGTCGATTTGCGGCAGCGGTTTGGACTGACTCAGGTCGAATACGGTCCGCTGACTGTGGTCATCGTGCTGAAAGTGGCAACCCGCAAGGGTGCGCGCGTGATGGGTATAGTGGTGGATGCCGTCAGTGACGTGTACAGCCTGTCGGCTGATGAAATGAAAGCTGCGCCGGATCTGGGCGACAACGTCAACACGTCCTATATCCGCGGGCTGGTCAACGTATCCAGCAAAATGGTGATCCTGCTGGACATCAATGAATTGCTCGGCGCCGATACCATTCCTGAGGTGTCGATGTCGGCGCTGCAGGAAATGAAAGGCAAGACTGACCAGCGCTGAAGCGCCATTTTTCCTGGCGGGAACGAACGAGGATTTCCAATGAATTTCTTACGCATGCTGGCGGCGGGTCAGAGAACCGCGCTGCTGACAGGATTGCCGACACTGGCATTGCTGGTATTCATGGCAGGCAGCTGGCGCTATATCCAGGCAGGCATGGCAGCCCAGAATGGCAGCATTGCCGGCATTCTGGCAGTGACCGTTCTGCTGGTTGCGGCAGCTATCCTGATCGCCGTTGCTGCGCCGGGCAGGGCCAATCGCGATGTCGAGCGTCTGCAGCGCAGTCTGGAAGTGTGCCAGGCGAACGTGATGGTGGCGGACAATGATTTCAACATCCGCTACATGAATGCCTCGGTGCGCGACATGATGCAGCGTAATGAAGCCAGACTACGTGAAGTCATTCCCGGATTTGATGCCCGCAATCTGCTGGGCACCAATGTCGACAGCTTCTACAAGAATCCCTCGCACCAGCGGCGTCTGGTCAGTGGCCTGACTCAGCCTTTCACCACCAATCTCGCGCTGAATGGCCTCACGTTCGGTCTGATTGCCACGCCCATTCTGTCGGAAAAAGGCGAGCGCATCGGCACCGTGGTGGAGTGGTATGACAAAACGGCCGAGCTAGTGAAACATGCGGCGGAAGCGAAGATTGCCAGTGAAAATGCCCGCATCGCACAGGCGCTGAAGATCTGTGATACCAGCGTGATGATGGCCGACAATGATTTCAATATCGTCTACATGAATGACGCCGTCGAGCGCATGATGGGCGAGGCGGAAGGCGAACTGAAAAAATCCATTCCGTCCTTTGACAGTGGTCGCCTGTTGGGGGCCAGCATTGATCTCTTTCACAGGAATCCTGCACACCAGCGCAAGATGCTGGCGAATCTGCGCGAGCCGTACCGCACTGACATCCGGGTGGGCAGTCTTACCTTCGGCCTGATTGCCACGCCGGTGCATGATGACAGCGGGCAGCGTCTGGGCACTGTGGTTGAATGGAAGAACCGCACTGCAGAACTGGCGCGGGCCGAGCAGGAACGTCGTGTGTCCGAAGAAAACCTGCGTGTGCGGCAGGCGCTGGATAATGTCACCACCAATGCCATGATTGCCGACAGCGATGGCAACATCGTGTACATGAACAAATCGGTGACCGAGATGCTGCGGGTGGCCGAAAGTGATATCCGCAAGGACATGCCGCACTTCGACGCCGGCAAGCTGTTGGGTGTCAACTTTGACCGTTTCCACAAGAATCCGGCGCACCAGCGCAATCTGCTGGAAAAGCTGACCGGCACTTACAGCACCCGCATTGCCCTGGGTGGACGCACGTTCTCGCTGGTGGCCAATCCGGTGGTGGACGATGCCGGCAAGCGGATTGGTTCAGTGGTGGAGTGGGCCGACCGCACGGCTGAAGTGCGTACCGAGCGCGAAATTGATGAATTGGTATCAGCAGCTGCGGCCGGCAATCTCGACGTGCGTCTGAATGAATCCGGCAAGAGTGGCTTCATGCTGAATCTGAGCCGGGGCCTCAACAGTTTGATGAACGTGTCGGAGGAAGTGATCAACGACACCATCCGCGTGCTGGAGGCTCTCGCGCACGGCAATCTGAAGGAACGCATTCACCGCGATTATCAGGGTCGTTTCGGCAAACTGAAATCCGACGCCAATGCCACGGTCGATCGCCTCATCGACATCATCACTGGCATAGTCGAAAGCGCCAACGCCGTGTCCAACGGTGGCGATGAAATCGCGCAGGGCAACAGCGACCTGAGCCAGAGAACGGAAGAGCAGGCATCGTCGCTGGAAGAAACTGCATCCAGCATGGAACAGATGACCAGCGTGGTGAAACAGAGCAGTGAAAATGCCCGGGAGGCCAACCATCTGGCGACCGAAGCGCGCGACAAGGCGGCCAAAGGCGGACAGGTCGTGGCAAGGGCGGTGGAGGCGATGGGTGCCATCAACGCCTCCAGCAAAAAGATTGCGGATATCATCGGTGTGATTGACG
>CAZBII010000247.1:0-4996 GCA_964491665.1 uncultured Moraxellaceae bacterium | reverse complement strand
CGTGATCGACGCCGACATTTGCTCCATCGCGGCGGAAGTTTCCTCCACGCTGGCCGCCTGCGCCGACGCGCCCTTGGCCAGCGACTGCGCGGTGGCACTGACTTCTTCCGACGCCGACGACAGCGAATCCGCCGACGCCCGCACTTCGCCGATGATCTGCGACAGGTGCTGGCACATGTTGGCCACACACGCCAGCAGCGAGGTGGTGTCGCCGGGGCGCAGCTGGATCGTCACATCCAGCCGGCCGTTGGCGACCTGATTGACGATGCCGCTGGTGTATTCCGGTTCGCCGCCCAGCTGGCGCACCATGCGGTTGGCCATCCAGATTCCCAGACCGATGCCCAGCGTCAACGCCAGCACGATGGCCGCGATTTCCAGGTTGCGGATGTTCTGGTAATTCTCGATGGCCGCCTGATATTCGCGGTTGGCTTCGTCCAGCTGCAGCTGCACCAGTTCTCCAATCTGGTTACTGATTGGATCGATGGATTCATACAGCTTGCCGTCAAATTCGTTGAGCTGCCCCGGCACCAGACCGCGCAGCGTGCGCAGATGATTCACCACCTGGAAGATGGCGCTGTCCGCCATGCTGAAACGTTTGTCCGCCTCGTCCGCCATGCGCTGTTCTTCGGCCGTGAGACTGGTGGAGCGGTATTGATCCCAGTTGCGGTGAATCGAATCGCTGGCGCGCTGCAGGCTGGCGGTGGCCTCTTCCGCCGTCAGCAGGCCGGCGTTGGTCTTGTTGATCGTATCGATGACCGCCACGGCATAGTCATCGCCAATGGATTTGAGCTGCTTCAGCGGCACCACGCGATCGTTGTAGACCGTCTCCAGCCCCCGGTTGCTGGCCTGCATGCCCATCAGCCCCGCGACACCCACCAGCAGCAGGAAAGCGCCCATGATCAGCGCCAGCAGCGTGATGCGCATCTTCACCGTCAGATTGTTCATTCCTTTCTCCTCGCGTGCGATTCGACGTGTTCTTTCCGCGTTGCCCACTGCGTTGCCTACTGCAATTCCTTCTCCACCAGCTGCGCCAGTTCCCGCACCGACAGCGCCGCATTGGCATCCAGCAGCACGATGAACTGCGTGCCGCGCTTGGCGATGCCCTTGATGAAATCAGCGCGGATGCCGGCACCGAACGCCGGTGCCTGTTCGATGTCGGCGTCGGTGACTTCCATCACTTCGCTGACGGCATCAGCGAGCAGCCCCAGCACGTGTTGCTGCTCGTCGAGTGTGATTTCCACCACGATGATACAGGTGCGCCGCTGCACGCTGATGGGCTCGCGCCCCAGCCGCACCGACAGATCGATCACCGGCACCACATCGCCGCGCAGGTTGATCACGCCGCGCAGGAATTTCGGCATCAGCGGCACTTCCGTCACGCCGTTGTACTCGAGAATTTCCCGCGTCTGCGCCAGCTCCATACCGAACTGCTCGCCACCGATGCGGAAGGTCAGAAACTGCCGCACGGGAATGATCTCGCCCGCGCTGGCGCCGCCACCGCGCTGCGCGTGCCCACGCCCGGTATTGCTGTGAATGCTCATGCCGAATGCTCCTGACGTGATGGAAGCGGTGCGCCCGCCTGGCGGGTTTCCCGCTGGATCGCCAGCCCGATCAGCTGCGCGATATCAATAATGAAGGCAATGTCGCCGGTGCCGAGCAGGCTGGAACCGCCGATGCCTTTTAGTGCCTGGAAAATCGGACTCAGTGGCTTCACCACGGTCTGGATTTCGCCGTGCAGTTCATCCACCACAATGCCGGCCCGCTCCTGTCCGGACTGCACCACCACCAGTTTCGCGCGCTGGCTGCGCGGCGTGTCGGGCAAGGCAAAAATCCGGTTCAGGCGGATGTAGGGCACCTGCTGGCCGCGCAGGTTGACGCAGGAACGGCCTTCGTCCTGCGGCAGCGCATTCAGGTCCATGCATCCAGCACGCTGACCTGGGGAATGATGAACTGCGTGTTGCCCGCCGACACATGAAAGCCGTCGATGATCGCCAGCGTCAGCGGCAGATGAATGCGGATCAGCGTGCCCTGGCCGGGTTCGCTGTCGATGTCGATGCCACCCTGCAGCGCCTCGATGTTGCGCTTCACCACGTCCATGCCCACGCCGCGTCCCGACAGGTTGGTTACCTGCTCCGCCGTGGACAGGCCGGGATGGAAAATCAGCTGGAAAATCTCGTGCTCACTGACCACCGCGCTGGTGTCCAGCAAACCGTTGGCGATGGCCTTGGCGCGAATTTTTTCCACGTTCAGACCACCGCCGTCATCGCGCACTTCAATCACGATGTTGCCGGCTTCATGGCGCGCCGCCAGCTGCAGCGTGCCGGTGTCGGGCTTGCCGCGCTCGCGCCGCACGTCCACCGGTTCAATGCCATGATCAATCGCGTTGCGCACGATATGGGTGAGCGGATCGGTGAGCTTTTCCACCATGGAACGGTCCAGTTCGGTTTCCGCGCCGCTGATCACCAGCTCGATGCTCTTGCCCAGCTCCTGCGCCGTGTCGCGCACCACGCGCTTGAAACGCTGGAAGGTGTCGCCGATCTGCACCATGCGCAGGGTCAGCGCCGCATCGCGGATCTGTTCGGTGAAGGATTTCAGGCTGGCCACCGCTTCCATCAGCGCCACATGGCCGGTCTGGCCGGACAGCAGATCCACGCGCTGGCGCGAGATCACCAGTTCGCCGATCAGGTTGATCAGGCTGTCGAGCTTCTCCGCATCGACACGCATGGTGCGGTTTTCCGGCGCCGCCTTGCGCTCGCCCATTTTTTTCTGCTGCTCCAGCGCGGAATCAATCAGCGCCGCCGGCACCGCCTGCTGCTCCCGCAGGATTTCTCCCAGCCGTGGCGCACCCGGCTGCGCCTGCTGTTGCTGCTGCGCCAGCGCGCGCTCCAGACTGGCCGCACTGAGCGCGCCGCTCTGCACCAGAATTTCGCCCAGCCGGTGCGGGCCTTCCGGCAGCGAGTGCATCAGCTGCAGGTATTCCTCGATCTTGCTGTCCGGCGGCAGGATGCGAATGTCAGCATCGTCACGCACAAACGTGAATACATTCTCGATGGTTTCGCGGTCGGCGTCGGTGCGCAGATCGATTTCAAACGCCAGATACAGGGATTCCGGATCGAAGCTGTCCGGCGCGGGCAGATGATCCTCCAGCGTCACCAGCCGGGTGATGTCGCCCAGCGTGTGCAGGAAGCGGATGAACGACAGCGGGTCCATGCCGTTGCGCAGCACGTCGGGACCGAAGCGCAGTGACAGGTGCCAGGTGCCGGGGCCTGCGGCGCGCTCCTCCGCCGGCGACGCAGCCTGCGTGGCCGCCGTGGCTGCCGGCGTGGCCTGGCTGCCGTCCAGCTGCTGCATCAAACGCTGCAGCAACTGGTCGCCGGTGGCCATGCGCTGGTTGTCCGGTTCCTGTTGCTGCGCCACGTCGCGCACCAGTCCGGCAATGTGATCGCGGCATTGCAGCAGTGTGCCCAGCAGGTTGCGGTCGATGGGCAGGGTGCCGGTGCGCACGCGGTCGAGCACACTTTCCACGATATGGGTGAAACCGACGATGGAATTGAGACCGAACAGGCCGGCGGAGCCCTTGATGGTGTGCGCAGCACGGAAAATTTCGTTGAGCGTGTCGCTGTCCTGCGCGCCGTCATCGACCCGCAGCAACGCCGCTTCCATCGACGTCAGCAGTTCTTCGGCTTCGGCAAAAAAGGTCTGCAGTGCGCCATCCAGATTCATTGGCTGACTCCTGAAGCAGTGGCAAACGGCAGCTGCAGCGCGGCCAGCACGTCACTGACCGGAGTGCTGACTTTCTGCAGCGTCAGCTGGCTGCCCGCCGCACTGACACTGCGCTGCAGCATCAGCAGCAGTTGCACGCCGGCGGTGTCCAGTTCACTCACGCCGGACAGGTCCAGCTGCACACGGGCAGGCCAGGGGCGGGCGTCGTCCAGCAGCAGGGGTTTGGCAGTGGCGGCGTGGTAAATCGTGAGTTCGCCGCTGCAGCTGATGCGGGCACCGGTTTTGCTGTCCTTGCGCGTTATTTCCATAGGGCTCTTTCCGATAAAGCGTTACGGCAGGATCAGCGTGGAAACCGCTTTCAGCATCTGGTCGGGCTGGAACGGCTTGACGATCCAGGCTTTCGCACCGGCGGCCTGACCTTCCTTTTTCTTCGCGTCGGCGCCTTCGGTGGTGAGCATGATGATGGGCGTGAACTTGTAGGCCGGCAGTTTTTTCACTTCCTTCACCAGCGTGATGCCATCCATCACCGGCATGTTCACGTCGGAAATGATCAGGTGGATTTTCTTGCCGTCGAGCTTGCCCAGTGCGTCCTGCCCGTTCTGCGCCTCGATCACGTCATAGCCGGCGCCGCGCAGGGCGATGGCCACCACCTGACGCAGGCTGGCGGAGTCGTCGACGATCATGATGTTCTTGGCCATAACAGTTCCTTACAAGCAATGCCATTCAGAAGAAGGTGACGGAGGAATCCGCCGGATTGGCGCGCTGCTGGTTGCCACGATGCACGGCAACCTGCTCCAGCGTGGTGTAGGTGCGCTCGATGTCGGCCAGCCAGCTGGCCACATCCAGATCGGCCACACCGCCGCCACTGCGCAGCTGCTGCTGGTGCTCGTTCAGGGCGGTGGTGAGTTTCTCCATGTCGCTGATGACATGGCCGAGAATCTGGCTGACGCGATCCTGGAACTGCAGCGCCACCAGCACATCGGCGACGTTGCTGCGGACCTGGCTGCTTTCCTGTTCCAGCACCTGTGCGTTGTTGACGATCTGGTTGCCGGATTCGCTGAAACGGCCCAGCACCGACTGGATGGTGGATTCGGCCTGCTGCAGGATGCGCGCTTCCTGCTGGGCGAACTGGGTGGTGCGTTCCAGCGTGGATTGCAACGTGTCGTTCACCTGCACGATGCGCTGGGTGATGCGGGAACCGGTGGCGCCGGAGCGGGTGGAGCGCGTGCGCACTTCGTCGGCCACCACGGCAAAACCGCGACCCTGCTCGCCG
>CAZBII010000246.1:0-5043 GCA_964491665.1 uncultured Moraxellaceae bacterium | reverse complement strand
CCGGATAGACATGGGAGTCTATGGCGAAGGCGGACTTGCAGTGGTCGATCTGGTGAATGGCAAGACATCGACCAAAGCGCCGGAAATTGTAACCGGCGGCTTTATTACCTATCACGTGGACAGCGCCTTCTTCATTCAGGCAGAGCTGGAACGCTCCTGGTGCAATCTCGACAGCGATAACTCCGGCGAGGACGCGGTTCCCGCCAAGTTGCATCGCTCGGCTGCATTGCTGGGCTTCGGAATTGCATTCTGAGGAGACGGCGATGACGACGAAACCGAAAGTTCTGGTGATAGGTGCTGGTCCGGCCGGACTGAGCGCCGCTTCGCGTCTGCTGGAAAAGTCCGGCGATTCGCTGCAGGTGCACGTCATGCACATGGGCCATCAGCTGGGTGGCAAGGCGGCATCGTTCAAGCGGGCGGATGGACGCGAATACGAGCATGGCTGGCACATGATTGTCGGGTTCTACAACAACATGATGGGGCTGATGCGACGTGCGGGTGTGCATCCGGAAACCACGCTGCTGAGCATGGGCGGGCTGGCGCACATGTACGACATGAAAAGCAATGCTCTCCTGGAGATAGGCGGTGACAGCGTGCTGGATGTCGCCCGGCAGTTCACGTCGCTGCCAACGCTAAGCCCTGTCGAGCGCATGAACTTCAATCGTGTGATGAGTGAAGCCTATCTGGTGACGCGGCGCGATGTGGAAGACAGCAAGCGCTATGACGACCAGTGTTTTACCTCCTGGTGCATCGAGCGGGGCATGCGGCCGCACGTGGTACACAACATGCCGGTGCTGCGCTTTTTCCGCGAAGCCTATTTCAATTATCCCGGTGAGATCAGCGCCTACCATCTGCTGCGCAGCTTCGGTCTGATGGGCGGCCTGTCCATGAAAAATGCCATCCAGTATGTGTTGCCGGCGGACTATTCCAACACCATCTGGAATCCGATTGGTGAATATATCCGTCGCATGGGTGGCACCTTCACGCCCCATACCAAGGCAATCAACTGGCAATACGAAGGACGCCGCATTACCGGTATTGAAGTAGCGCAGCCTGATCCTGCCGGACACAAACATGGCAATGGTACCTGGCCGCGCGGCCCGATTCCCATCAAGGATGAAACGCGTCGTGTCTTCAGTGATTTCGACTACGTTATTTCCACCATTCCCAATGCCGTGTTCTGCAACATGAACAGGGATGACGAGCGCTGGTGGAATTCCAGTTTCTTCAGCCGCATGCGTAACCTGCGCAGTGCCGCCACGGTATCGCTGACCATCATCACACAAGATCCGGTGGGCCAGTTTCCGGGTCCGGTATTTGGCTTGCCAGCACCGCTGGGCATCTGCACCAACATGAAACCCTACTGGAATAAATTCCGCTTCGATCCAGACGTGGGCGCGGTGCTGGATTTTGTCGGGCAGGAGCGCGGTTTCGAGGAGTGGACCGATCAGCAGATCATTGATTTCACCATCGACAATTTCTCGAAGGTGAACGGCTTCGGCGATATCCGGGCGGCCAAAATTCTGGATATCGAGTTTCATCGCAACGTATCCGATCACGCCCGTCTGTTTGATTGCGAGCCCGGCGTGCAGCAGTTCCGGCCTGGCAACCGTACTCCGTTTCACAACCTGTTTCTGGCGGGTGACTGGGTGCGCAACGCGATTGATGTGATTTGCATGGAGGGCGCCATTACCTCGGGGCAGGAGGCGGCGGACTTGCTGCTGCAGCAGATTCAGAGTGAAGGAGGAATTCCGTCATGAGCGAGATTTATGTAGACGATCCATTTTCGCCGCTGGCTGATCCTGATCCTGATCATGGCAGGCATGTTGCGACGGTCAGCGCCGAGGCCACAGACAGCGAGTGCGGGTGCCGATGGCGTGACGCCGGTTTGTCCCGGCGGCAGGTGCTGGCGGGGATTGGTGTCGCATCGTTTCTGCCTGCAACTGCGTCCGCTGGTGTGCTGAAAATTCCCTGTGTGCAGTCAAGCCAGCGGGTGAAGCCCTGCCGGCACAAGTTCTGCCGGCACTATGCTGGTGACGGTGACTATTACGGCCGGTGAGTGGAGTGGCCTGCGGGCCATTCCCGGAAACTCTATCGGCTGCTCAGCCGCTGCACTGCTTCCGGTACTGCTTGGGGGTCATGCCGGTTTTGATCTTGAACAGGCGCCGGAAGTAGCTGCTGTCGCGGTAACCCACCATGTCACTGATGCGCTCAACCGGCAGTTTGGTCATCTCCAGCGCTTCCTTCGCGCGCTCGATGCGAATGTGCTGGATGTAATTGATCACCGATTCCTGATGGGCTGATTTGAAGCGTCTTGCCAGTGAACTTTCACTCAGGCCAAATTCGCAGGCTGCGCGTGAGACCAGATTTTCCTCGGCGATGTGTTCGGAAATCCAGGCCTGGGTCTTGGCGATGATGGCATCCTGCGTGCGATTCGCAAAGCGTGTTCCCAATGCCATGCCGCTACTGCGTTTGTAGCCATTGAACACAAACATTTCTGATGTTTTGGATGAAAATACCTTCCCGTATTTCAGCGTCAGGATCTCTGACACCAGCGTGATCCACTCTGAGTCAGCCGCTGCACTGTAGAACTTCTCATCGCAGATTACCGGTACCTGCGGTTGCACCTTAATTAACGGATAGGTTTCCGTGAACAATTCTGCAAACGACCAGTGCAGGGTGGTGGTGCGGTGATTCAGAAGCCCGGTCTCTGCCAGCAGAAATGCGCCGGTGCAAACCGTTGCCACCACCGCGCCCTGACGTGCCTGCTCCCTGATCCAGCGGATCATTTTCTTCCGGTTCCGATAGGCGAGCGAATTATCCACCAGCAGCGAAGGTATCCACACTACGTTGTAGCGTTCCTGCGTGGTGACATCTTCCGTCGGCGAGATGCTGATGCCGTTGAATTCAATCTGGAAGTCCCGCGTTTCGCCCACCAGCGCGATCTCCGGTTTCAGATCGTTCAGCTGTCCTGTGCGCTTGTAATAGATCGTCTGGCATCGGCTCAGGACATCCAGCGGCTCGATGATGGAGTGGGGAAACGCTTCGGGAATGACGACGATGGCAACTTTGAACATGGCGTGTCTGGCCCCTCCTGAGCGGATCGCATGAATGCGCGATCCTGGCAAATGGTGCAAAAGTAGTTAAAGGCATGTGCGCGGTGCGCATGCAGGGGGTGTTCTTCCCGGTTTTGTTGGTGTTCTGGTGCTTGTCACCCCTGGTGGAAAAATATAGTGACGCCGGCGGGAGTCGTCAATCATAAAACTAAACCAGTCGGTACTTGCTGGATTGATGATCAATGTAAAAAGCCTTTAAAAACAAATATATAATACATTTTGTTTTTATTTGTTCTTGTTTATATAAAAACCGACCGGTTTGATTTCCGGTGCGTAGCCGTTCTGCCGGAACAGTGGCGGCAGCCGGTTCTTGTCCGAAACGGATAGCGGGTGAACCTGCGAGGTGAAGGCGGCGCGAGGGGGCAGTTGCAGGGCCAGCAGCGTTCTCAGCGCCTGCAGGGAACGGCGGCGTGGCGCCAGAGTAGCTTGATCGGATGTGTTGACTCGAAGGCTGGTGGGGAAATCGCTCAGGCGCGAAGGGCGACTTCCTGTGGGTCGGCGCTGTCCTCTGCCACCAGGATCTGCACGTCTTTCTCCTTCAGCACGGCCAGAAATGGTGCCTCTGGCGGCCGGTCGGTCACCAGGACCTGAATCTGCCCCAGATCGCCCAGCCGGATCATGGCGTGACGGCCGAACTTGGTGTGATCGCAGGCCAGAATCACCTGCCGCGAGTTGCGGATCAGCGCCTGCGCCACCCGCACTTCCTGATAATCGAAATCCAGCAGCGAGCCGTCCTCGTCGATGCCGGAGATACCGATGATGCCGTAATCCACCCGGAACTGTTGCACGAAGTCGGTGGTGGCCTCGCCGATGATGCCGCCGTCGCGACTGCGCACCTTGCCGCCCGCCACGATCACGTCGAAATCTTCCTTGCCGCTGACGATGGCCGCGACATGCAGGTTGTTGGTGATGATCTTCAGCCCGGTGTGATTCAGCAGTTCGCGGGCGATGGCTTCGTTGGTGGTGCCGATGTTGATGAACAGCGAGGCATGGTCGGGAATGTGCTGCGCCACACGTTTGGCGATGCGCGCCTTTTCCGGCGATTGCTGCAATTTGCGCTTGGCGTATTCGGTGTTCTGGGTGGAGGGGGCCGCGCTGGCACCGCCGTGAAAGCGCCGCAGCCGGTTTTCCTGGGCCAGGGTGTTGATGTCGCGCCGCATGGTCTGCGGGGTCACGTCGAAATGGGCGGCCAGGTCCTCGATGGACACAAAGCCCCTGGCGTTCACCTGTTCTACGATCAGTTCGTGTCGCTCCTGCTGGGAAAGGTTGGCCACGGTGATTCTCGCTGTCTCGTGATGGTTTTTGTTGTGGTCGGGACGGGCTTGCCTGGGGGCCGCCGCGCAGGCAATCATACACCACTTTTTGATCACTCCGTTGCCAAGTAAGGGACACCGCCATGACGCAATTTCTGCTCTCCATCGACCAGGGCACCACGTCCAGTCGCGCCATCATTTTCGATGCCCGCGGCAGCATCGTGACGTCGGCACAGAAGGAATTTCCCCAGCATTTTCCCGCCGACGGCTGGGTGGAGCATGATCCGGAGGCGATCTGGTCCAGCGTGCTGGAGGTGTGCCGCGAGGTGTTGCGCAATGCCCAGCTGGGTGCCGCCGACATTGCCGGCATCGGCATTACCAACCAGCGCGAAACCACAGTGGTGTGGGAGCGGTCCACCGGCAAACCCATTCATAACGCGATCGTGTGGCAGGACCGGCGCACCGCGAATACCTGTGTCAGTCTGAAATCCCGTGGCCAGGAAAAGCCGGTGCAGGAAAAAACCGGTCTGCTGATCGATCCGTATTTTTCCGCCACCAAGATTGCCTGGATTCTGGATAACGTGCCCGGCGCACGGGTGCGCGCGGAGCGCGGCGAACTGGCGTTCGGCACCATTGACACGTTTCTGTTGTGGCGGCTGACCGGTGGCAAGAGT
>CAZBII010000245.1:0-5117 GCA_964491665.1 uncultured Moraxellaceae bacterium | reverse complement strand
CTGCAGACGCCCATGCACACCTTCAAACACGCCTTTACCGTTTTGCGCTGGATCATTTTCCCGCCGGTGGTGAACATGCGCGACAACATTTCCAAGGTCATCAGCTGGAGCATGACAGCGCGCAAGGAAGGTTTGCTGGGGCTGGAAGCGATTACCGAAGACGAAGCCGATCCGTTTGCGCGCAAGGGTCTGCAACTGCTGGTGGATGGCGGTGAACCGGAATCCATCCGCAGCATTCTGGAAGTGGAACTGATCACGCAGGAAGATCGCGATCTGCATGCGGCGAAAGTATTCGAGGCCATGGGCGGTTACTCGCCCACCATCGGCATCATCGGAGCCGTCATGGGCCTGATTCATGTGATGGGAAATCTCGCCGATCCCAGCAAACTCGGCGCGGGAATTGCCACCGCATTCGTTGCCACCATTTACGGCGTGGGCGTGGCCAACCTGCTGTTTCTGCCCATCGCCGCCAAACTCAAAACCACAATCAAAGCCAACAGCAGCCAGCGTGAAATGATCATCGAAGGATTGATTGCGATAGCCGATGGTGAAAATCCCCGCACCATCGAACTGAAACTGGAAGGATACGTCAGCTAGGTGGAGTGGTGTGACCAGCAAAGCCTATCAGGGGCGCTATATGATTCGACGCAAACAGGAGGCCGAGCACGAAAATCACGAACGCTGGGTGATTTCCTACGCCGACTTTATCACCTTGCTGTTCGCCTTCTTTGTGGTGATGTATTCCATCTCTTCCGTCAACGAAGGCAAGTACAAGGTGCTTTCGGATTCCCTCGTCACGGTTTTTCATGCCCAGTCGCGCACCATTGATCCGGTGACGGTAGGCGAGCAGCAGTTGCGTGCCACCAACGACCAGCTGATCCAGCTGCCGGTGCCCGGCGAATTTCCCGCGCAGGATGATTACAAGTACACGGTGGAAGGTGTGTTTGACGATGTCGAGGTGCGCTCGCTGAAACAGGGCGAGATGCGTGACAACGAAATCGATCGCCTGTCGAAGCTGTCTGAACAGATGGCCACCACCCTTGAGCAGCAAATCAAGACAGGTGAAGTGGAAATCAAGAGCAACGGCGAATGGATTGAAGTGAATATCCAGGCCAGTGTGCTGTTTCCCAGTGGCAGCGCCGTGCTGCAGCCACAAGCGCAAACCATCCTGGGCAACCTGGCACTGGTTTTGAAGGATTCCACCAATCCGGTCCATGTGGAAGGTTATACCGACGATGTGCCCATCGAAACGCCGCAATTTCCGTCCAACTGGGAATTGTCTGCCGCCCGCGCGGCAAGTGTTGTCCGCCTGTTTCAGGAGCAGAAGCTGGATCCAGCCCGTCTGGCGGCGGTGGGCTATGCAGAATTTCATCCCGTGGCCGATAACAAAACAGAAGAAGGGCGCGCCCGTAACCGGCGCATCTCACTGGTGATTTCGAAAAATGCTGCTGAAGAGAAAGCTGCCGCGCCGGCCGCACCGCCGGATTACAAACTGGGAGTCGCCACGCCGCAGGGCAGCGTGCGTCCGGGTGAACGCCCGCGCGATGCCGGTAGCGAGGAAGTCCCCGTGCGCATCATTCGCCTGGATGATGGAGGCATGCTGTTTTCCGGTGGCTTTACCCAGGAACCTGCGCCCTGAAGGTGGCCACGCATGAAAATATGGGCGGTCGCAAATCAGAAAGGTGGCGTCGGCAAAACCACGACCGTGGTGACGCTGGGCGGTCTGCTGGCCAGTGCCGGCAAACGTGTATTGCTGATTGATCTGGACCCGCACGGCTCACTCACCAGCTATTTCAAACTCAATCCCGACGACATCGAAAATTCGGTGTACCAGCTGTTTCAGCAGCAGGGTGATGTGCCGCAGTCGCTGCCACGCACGCTGATCCGCCAAAGTGGCGTGCCGCGCCTGGATTTCATGCCCGCGTCCACCGCACTGGCCATGCTGGAGCGTCAGGCGGTGAGTCAGGGCGGTGCCGGTCTGGTGATTTCCAAAACCCTGGCGTGGCTGTGGGACGACTACGATTTTGTGCTGATGGACACGCCCCCGATTCTGGGCGTGCTGCTGATCAACGCGCTGGCCGCGTGTCAGTATTTATTGCTGCCGGTGCAGACGGAATTCCTGGCGCTCAAAGGACTGGAACGCATGATGCGCACGCTGCAGATGGTGATGAAATCACAGAAACGTGAACTGCCGTATTGCATCGTGCCCACCATGTTCGATCGTCGCACGCAGGCCTCGGTGGGCAGTCTGCGCCTGCTGCGCCAAACCTATGAAGGCAACATCTGGCCGGCCGCCATCGGTGTTGATACGCGCCTGCGCGATGCCAGCAAGGCCGGTGTGCCCGCCAACGTCTACGACAACAGCAGCCGCGGCGTGAAGGCCTATGCCTCTCTGCTAAAATATCTGTTAACGCATGAAACCACCGAGGTACGGAAGCAGCTTGTACCGTAACCTGTATGAACGACAATCCGCGTGACACGGACCCGGACAGCCAGACTGACCGGGTCATTCTCGATTACCTCAATCAGATTCTGCGTGATCCCGCGACAGAAGCGGCGGCCATTGCCACGGAAAAGAAACAGCCTGTCGTCGCGCCTGTTGTGATTGAGGCACCTCGCGTCATGCCGGATAACATTGCTGCGTTCGATTCGACCCGTGTCCGCAAACCTGAAACACCGCCTGCCCGCGCAAAAGTTGAAGCCCGCCAACCGGTTACGCTGCCTTTCAGAAACGTCGAGAAAAACCGTGTGCTGGTGTCACCGGCGCTGCTGAACCTGTCTGAACCGGCACCACTGAGCCACCCCGAGCCTGCGCCGGTTGCTGAAACAACTGCGGCCGCTGAGCCATCATCCGGACCTGCAGCGGCAGCCGAACCGGAACCGGCAGCCGAAATGACTTCGCCTGTCGCACTGGCTCCGTCCCAGGATTTTGCAACACCGGCAACAGCACCCGCCATCATTGAAGATGAATCCACTTCGGCAGCGGCGGAAACACTGCTGCCAACCGTCAGTGAATGGCACGACAACGGCCGGCCCGCCTGGGCGCAGGAACGTTTCGAATGTCTGATTTTCAATGTGGCCGGACTGAAACTGGCGGTGCCGCTGATCACGCTCGGCGCCATTCATCGCATAGACCGCAAATTCAACGCGTTACCGCACCAGAGTCGCTGGTTCCTCGGCATTCTGCAAACCGCTTCTGCCGGCAATATCAAGGTGCTCGACACCGCACTGTGCGTGATGCCGGAACGCTATGATCCCGCCAGCAAGGAAAGTCTCGGCTATGTCATTACCATTCATGGATATAACTGGGGACTGGCCTGTCATGAAGTGGAGCGCTCCATCACCCTCGAGCCGGATCAGGTCAAGTGGCGCACCCAGCGTGGCAAGCGACCCTGGCTCGCCGGCACGGTCATCGATCACATGTGCGCGCTGATCGATACCGACGGTTTCCACGATGTCATCGTCAACGCCGAGCAGGGCGCCTGACACTGGCAACCCGGCCAGCGCCGTCTATAGTTAAAAAACAAAAGCTTAAACGGGCGCAACATTCGCGGTGCAACCACTATGGCAAAGACAGCGCAAAGCCGGTCCAGTGATGATCCGGTCATTCAATGGGTAACCTTCAAACTGGCCGGTGAAACCTACGGCATCAACGTAATGCAGGTGCAGGAAGTATTGCGGTACACCGACATCGCGCCGGTGCCCGGTGCCTCGCATCATGTACTGGGCATTATCAATTTGCGCGGCAAGGTCGTGACTGTCATCGACACTCGCATCCGGTTCGGTTTGCCCAAGGGTGAAATCAACGACAACACCCGCATCGTCATCATTGAAGCCAGTTCCCACGTCATCGGCATTCTCGTCGACAGCGTGGCCGAAGTGGTTTATTTGCGTCAGAGCGAAATCGACAGCACACCGAACATCGGCAACGACGACAGTTCCCGCTACATCCAGGGTGTGTGCCACAAGGACGGCGAGTTGCTGATTCTGGTGGATCTGGACAAGCTGCTCAGCGAAGAAGAGTGGGCTGAACTGGAAGTGCTGTAAGCGCAACAATAGGGCAGGAGAATATCGAGCTATGACCAGAACGGATGTGGCAGCGGACGGACAGGTCACCCAGTGGGGCACGTTTCGTCTGGGCGAGGAAATCTACGGCGTCAATGTCATGCAGATCCGCGAAGTGCTGCGTTACACCGAAATCACGCCGGTGCCGGGCGCGCCCTATTATGTGCTGGGTATCATCAATCTGCGCGGCAACGTGGTCACCGTGATCGATACCCGCACCCGTTTTGGTTTGCCGCAGGGTGAAGTTGACAACAACACCCGCATCGTGATCGTGGAAGTGGACAAGCAGGTCATCGGCATGCTGGTGGACAGCGTGGCGGAAGTCACGTACCTGAACGAGTCGGAAATTGAAAAGGCACCCAGCGTCGGCAATGAAGAAACCTCCAAATTCATTACTGGCGTCTGCAACAAGAATAACGAGCTGCTGATCCTGATCGATCTGGAGCGGATGATTCATCCGGGTGGCAATCCGTCGCTGGGCGAAGCGGCGGGATTCTAGGGAGCAATGACGATGGTGCTGGACCAGTTCTGGATCGGAGTGGCGATTGCCGGCGTGCTGTGTGGCGCGCTGCTGGTGTTGATCATGCTGCTGCAGCAAACCCGTCGAGCACAGCAGTCGCAGCAGCAAGAAAAGAAACTGCTGGAAGCACGCATTGCCAGTCTGGAAGCGAAAATCGAAGTGCTGCAAACCGGTGCCAAGGGCATGGGCCAGCGCCTGATGCTGGCAGAAAAAAAACTGCACCAGACCCAAGAACGGCAGGACGATATCGCGAGCAACAATTCCGAGCAACTGTTTCGCCGCCAGGCCGACCGTCTGCTGAAAGGACGCTCGCTGCCTGAGGAAGATGAGGCGGTGTCGCGGTCCGAAGCCAAATTAATGGCACTGGTAGGCGGCAAGCCGCAGGAAAAGAGCTAACAGTATTAGATTTGTCGTGAATCCTGACGCGTTGATCAATAAATAACCTAATAAATTCAATAGGTTGCATATAGTCTCCGCACTTCTTATCGCGAAACATTCCATCCTGGCAGAGCACGTCCACCTATACTGAAAT
>CAZBII010000244.1:0-5129 GCA_964491665.1 uncultured Moraxellaceae bacterium | reverse complement strand
GGTCAATGCGGCGGAACCGAGCCAGTCCAGAATACGCGTGCTGTTCATGACCACTTTCCTTGCATGCCCATCCGCATGCCGCATGACGTGTTCTGAACCAGTGTAATGGCGAAGACAGAACCTGCAACCGCCCGAGTTTTCCCCAGAAGTTGAACCCCTTGTTGAAATGCAGCGCAAAGCCCGCTGTTATGGCAGGACTTTTAATGAAACGACTAATCGCCGATTCACGCGTACCTTGCAACAGCATGTAACCAATCAGTCTAATGCCGCCGCATGACTGCCAGACGGACCCCGCCGGCACCGGGTTTAATTGGCACGGGAAGCCCACTATAATCACGGTTTTTCGACACGGCCCCTCATGCGACTCGATAAATTTCTCAGCAACCATTCCGGACTTTCGCGCAAGGAAGCGCGCCAGGTCATCAAGGACGGCGATGTGCTCGTCAATGGCATCATGTTCACCGATCCCACCGCCAATATTCCGGATGACGCAGACGTTAGCTGGGCGGGGATGCAGATCGGACCAACCGGTCCGCGCTATTTCATGCTCAACAAACCCGTGGGCTATGTCTGCGCCAACAGCGACAGTCACAATGCCACCGTGTTCGAATTGCTGGACGAGGAGGACACGGACAGCCTGCAGGTGGCCGGCCGGCTGGACATCGACACCACCGGACTGGTATTGATCACCGATGACGGCCAGTGGAATCACCGCGTCACCTCACCGAAAACCAGAAAGTCCAAAATCTATTGCGTGCAACTGGCAGAGCCGGTCACCGCCAACGCCAGCGAATTGTTTGCAGCCGGCATCCTGCTGCGCAATGAAAGCAAACGCACACGTCCTGCACTGCTGGAAATCATCACGCCGACGCAGGTGAAGCTGACCATTCACGAAGGCAAGTACCATCAGGTGAAACGCATGTTCGCTGCGATCGGCAATCAGGTGACGGCACTGCATCGCGAACAGATTGCGGGCATCGTGCTGGACGCCGCACTGGCACCCGGCGAGTACCGCGCCCTGACCGCTGCCGAAATTGCGAGTATTGACGATGTCTGATCCAGCCCTGCAAGCCCTGTTCGAAAAGCTGCGTCAGCACAGCGGCACCAAACTGCTGATTGCTGATGAACATCTGGATTGCAGCGCCCTGCTGCAACTGAAAGCCATTCCCGATCTGTGCATTCTCACCAATCGCCAGGACATCAACCTGTGCGCACAGCAGGCAGGCTTAACCTGTGTTTTCAATGATATGGATCTGTCCACACTGGTCACCCCCGTCAGCCTGATCGCCTACCGCATTTCCAAGGAAAAGGCGCTGGTGCATCACATCATCAACCAGGCGGCACACCTGCTGACGCCCGATGGCAAGCTGCTGCTGGCGGGCTACAAGGATGAAGGCACACGCACGTACATCAGCAAGGCGGAACAGTATTTTGGCGGCAAGGCCCGGATCAGCCGCGGCGAGCGGCAACTGCAAATGGCAGAACTGGCGGTGAACCAACTGGATGAGCCACTGGACGAGCGTCAGTACACCGAACTGCAACTGATTGCCGAGCAGAATGACCTGCACATTTTCAGCAAGCCGGGACAATACGGCTGGAACAAGATCGATACCGGTAGTGCGCATCTGATCGACTGTCTGCGTCAGCAGCTGGACGCCGGCATACCGCTGCCGTCAACGGCGCTGGATCTGGGCTGCGGGTATGGCTATCTGGCACTGCAGGCGGCGCGCCTGGGCATTCCGTTCATCACCGCAACCGACAACAACGCGGCCGCCGTGCGCAGCTGCCAGCACAATTTCACGGTCAATCAGGTGCAGGGTGAAGTCCTGGCGGACGACTGCGCCAGCAGCATCCAGCGCCAGTTCGATCTGGTGCTGTGCAATCCGCCGTTTCATCGCGGCTTTGAAACCGAGCAGGAACTGACGCAGAAATTCGTGCTCAGCGCGTTCCGGCATCTGAAAAAAGATGGCTGGGCGCTGTTCGTGGTGAATCATTTCATTCCGCTGGAAACGGTGGCCGCGCCGCATTTTCACGCGGTGGAACTGCTGTGGCGCGACCGCCAGTTCAAGGTGTTCAAGCTGTCAGGCCACTGATACGCGATTGACCTTGTAGCGCAGGCGACAGCGCGCATTGCGTTCGTTCAGCACCGGGTGCTCGCGCAGGCGCGCCCGGTATTCGCGCAAAGTGCGCGGCTGGCGCTGGAACGCCACCACCGTGTTGTGACAGGTCGGCGTGGTGAAACGGTACACGGCGGGAAATGCCTCGCGCACGAAATCTTCCTGAAAATAGGCGCTCTGTTTCCATTCCTTCTGGCCGACAAAATTCATCACCAGCATGCCGTTTTCAGTGAGACGATCCAGCAGCACATCGAACCAGCTGGCGTCGGCGGCAATGGCCCGCATCGGCTCGCCGTCTTCCTCGAAATACAGATCGTCAATGATCAGATCAAACGGCTCGCCATCATAGTCAAACAGCCACTCGATCGCGTTGGCTTGCACCAGCTGCAGGTTGGGGTAACGCAGATCGAAATACTGTTTTGCCACCTGCAAGTGAATGCGATTGAGTTCCACGCCGACAATACTGTCAGGCGCGGCAAAGCGGTTCAGCATGTGAATGGCCGCACCACCGCCCACCCCCAGCACCAGCACGCGCTTGATTTCGCCGGGAGCATAAAACTGGCTGGGCAGAAACAGCAGATCCCAGACACTGCCGGTCACGCCGTGGTTCGGATTGTACTGACTGTGAAAAACACCATCGGTAAACAGGCGGCGGGTTGCGCCTGCACTGCGCACTTCATAGGTATGTCCGTGTTGCTGCTTGCGAAAAAGAATGGCCATGCGAAACCCTGCACCTTGAAAACGAGGGCATTGTAACAGCTTGGCGCACCGGCTCCGCGTCATCGCCATAAAAAACGCCGCGGGGTGCGCGGCGTTTTGTCTGGATGAAACAGTCAGTCTGATCAGGCAGCACTGGGCTGCGCCTGCTGCTCGTCCACCACGGCCAATTCCTTGCCGAATTTCGCCAGCAGGTCGCGGCGTTCGTCGGTTTCCCAGGGATGAAAGTCCGGGCGGAAGTACTGCAGCAGATAGGGCGCCAGCACGCGCATGATACCGTCCTTTCCCCACAGCAGATCGCGCATTTTCCTTTGCGTGGCCGCATTCCACTGACCATCCTTTTTCAGCAGATATTCCTGCCGGTTGCGCAGACGGATCAGCAGGTCCACCGTCACGAACAGCATGCCGGCAATCCGCAGGAAATAGCCGCCTTTCGCTGCCTTGTAGAGGTCATAGCACACCGCTTTGTGCTCCACCTCTTCCATCGCGTGATACACCAGCAATTCGCGGAACGGCGAGGCGGCCTTCTCGATCAGGTCGGGACGCTGATAAATGAACAGGTGCGCCAGCGACGCGGTGAAGTGCTCCGACGCCGCTGTCATCGAGAGGCGCCACAGCGGCGGAATTTTCTTGCGCGACCACTGATTGTCACGCTTGAGTTTCAGATCGAAACCTTCCATGCCGACATAACCCAGCTCGATCAGCGCGGTGGTCCAGGCATCGTGTTCGCGCCCGTGCATGGCTTCCTGGCGGATGAACAGGCGGATCTGCTCATTCAGTTCTTCGGAAATATTGTCTTTGCCCAGCATGTCGCGCACATCACGCGCGGAATCCATGAAGAAACGTTCGCCTTCGGGGAACAGCGCCTGCAGGGCATTGAAAAAGTGGGTCGAAACCGGATCACCACCGTGCCAGTAACGGTTCTGGCGCATGGCGCTGGCGTAATCAAAACGCACGACGCGGGCGATCAGCTTGAGGGTGTCGGGTGTGCGAGCGCGGGGTTTGCCAAACATGTAATACCTCCTGGGCGACATATAAGGAGGTTAGTAGAGGAATCTGGTCAATGTTAGGTGAAAGGCCGACTAACTTTTGTGTAAAGGCGACAGCCTGAACGGTGCGCCTGTGACATAAAAAACCGGATATCCAGACAATTTCCGAATATCCGGTCGGCCTGTCCAAAGCGGAATCACACAAGCTTCAGCGCGCGCTGATCTGCTCGCGGATCCAGCGCTGCAACGCCGCCGTGGCGCGAGGATCGATAAAGGAACCGTGCGCCGCCAGCGCGTCGATTTTTTCCTGCCCGACACGCAGCAGCGCCGGCACCTGCACGATGCCATTACCATTTTCGAATTCCGGCGTGCCGGTGACCCGCACACCCGGCATGTCGAAACGCTGCCGGCCGATGATCGGCGTATCGGTCAGCTGCGCCAGCGCGGTGGAGGAAAAGTTGGGCACGATGCCGTCATTTTTCGCCACCGCCAGCACCAGCTTCTTGTCCTCGTTGCCCGGCAGCGGATCATGGATGTAATGCACGAAATTGATGGCGTCGCCCAGATCGATCTGGTGCTGCATGACGGCTTTCAGCAGCAGCGCCTCGGCACCATCGGCAGACGGTGGCTCCAGCTTGCGATAACGCAGATCCCACAGGATCGAGCCCGACAGAATGCTGGTGATACCCACGCCCGGCACCTGCAGGAACGCACCCTTGATATCCGGCGCGAGCGCGACAAAAGTGGCACCGAGCACACCGCCCAGCGACGTGCTTTCATAAAAAATGTTGTTCACATCCAGATCGGGAATACCGTCGCCATTGCGGCCGGGACGCACCTCGCCCGACAGCGGCGAGAACAGTTTTTTCGGCAGCACATCCACCGCACCGATGCTGGTTTTCACCGCCTTCAGCAGCGCAATGAAATCAATCGGGGATTGCGCCGTCATGCCCACCTGCAGCGGCACATGATCCACATTGATGTTGTTGAGGGCATAGCCGCCATCGCGCTGCGTGCGGGTGCCATGATTGGGCTGGTCGATGGAAACCGTGGCCACGCCTTCGACCGCATTGATGATGGATACCACCAGATCGGTTTCCTTCAGCACGCTGAGTCCATGACCATAGATGGCCACCGGCACCGGACCTTTTTTCGCAACGCGGGGAATGGTGAGGCGGAAACGGGCCCAGTACTCATCACCTTCGGTCTTGCTGTAATCCAGATTGCGATCATCACCGCGATAGTTGCTGAGCAGCACGTCACCGCGCACGATCACGCCAATGGGTCCGGTCAGCGTGTAGGACGC
>CAZBII010000243.1:0-5150 GCA_964491665.1 uncultured Moraxellaceae bacterium | reverse complement strand
GCGCGAATTTCACATCGCTGCGGATCTGGCCATCGGCGGCGAACAGCGGTTTGGCGGACAGGCTGCAGAATTGGAAACCTCCGCCGAGGCCTTCAACTGGCTGACCTTTGGCGTTGGTGTAGCCCGCCGCCACGCGCTTGACACGCTCGCGGGTGACGTTTTGGGCAATGCTTCCGTCCATTTCAATGAGGATGAAGCGGCGGTTGCCGCCGTCTTCGGCGTTTTGCTTGAGGACGGCGTGGCCGGTAGTGCCGGAGCCGGCGAAGCTGTCGAGGATCAGAGAATCTTTGTCAGTGGCGACTTGGAGAATGCGTTGGAGCAAACCAACTGATTTTGGCGTTTCGAATGTCGCATCTCTGCCCATAACGTCAAGCACCATTTTTGTTGCCGTATCGGTAGTGCCAACTTCGGGAGCAGTCCACAGCGTATGCGGTGTTAGACCGCGCTCGACTTCAGACAAAAATTTCTTCTGCCGAGGAACATTGTTACCGTTAGCTCCGAAATAGATCCGGCCATCAGCTATCAGCGCTGCAAGACGAGTCTCTGTGAAACGCCAGCAGTTTCCATGGGGCAACTTAATAACTCGGCCACTCGGGGTTGTGATGTCATAAAATTGCGCAGCGGTTCCGTGGCCTGCTTGGGCGGTTATAGCTACTGACTGCCATGGGCCTCGGGGATCGTTGTCTGGATTTTTGTGCCGATCTTTGACTTCTTGGCTTAGCGGAAGCTCACCCCTCGTATTTTCGAATAGATCAAGTCGACGCGCGTAGCACAGCACGTAATCGTGACTAAACGAAAAGACTCGACGGTTTTCTCTAGTGGTTCTTTTTTCCCAGATGAATGTCGCTGCAAAGTTTGAAGCACCAAAAATTTCATCCATCAACAACCGCAGCGTCGCCACCTCGTTGTCGTCGATGGACACGAAGATCGCCCCGTCCTCGCGGAGAAACTGTTTCAGCAGCACCAGACGCGGATACATCATCGACAGCCAGCGGTCGTGCCGGTCCAGCGTTTCGCCTTCCTTGCCGACCACCTCGCCCAGCCACTTGCGAATTTCCGGGCTGTTGACGTTGTCGTTGTAAACCCAGCCTTCGTTGCCGGTGTTGTACGGTGGGTCGATGTAGATGCACTTCACCTGGCCCGCGTAACGCGGCAACAGTGCCTTGAGTGCATGCAGGTTGTCGCCCTGCACGATGAGGTTGCCTGAATCGGCAGATCCACAGGAAAGTTCAGGTACTGGTTCCAGCAGGCGGAATGGCACTTCTTTATGATGTTTGACGACAGCTTCTTTGCCGATCCAGTTCAATGTAGGCATTCAGCCCATCCCCTCAGTTCTTGCCTAAAGTGCGTAATCTATCAGCTTGATAGCCAGTGGCGAAGCCCATCATCCCTGAAGGGGCGCCGATTGATTCAAAAAACAAAACCCGGCATGCGCCGGGTTCGTGGTGTGTTGGAAATCGGGTGAATCACTCCTCCGGATTCACCAACTCCGCCCACAGATCATGCTCATCCGCCTGGAACACCTGCGCGGTCACCATGTCGCCCGGCATCAGTTCGGTTTCACCATTCAAAAACACCAGACCATCGATCTCCGGCGCATCGGCGTAAGTGCGGCCCACGGCGCCTTCTTCATCCACGTGGTCGATCATTACTTCAAAGGTCTTGCCGATTTTCTGCTGCAGGCGTTCGGACGAAATGCGCGCCTGTACTTCCATGAAGCGCTCGAAGCGTTCCTGTTTCACTTCTTCCGGTACGTGGTTGTCCAGTGCGTTGGCAGTGGCGCCTTCCACGGCGGAGTATTTGAAGCAGCCGGCGCGGTCGATCTGGGCTTCTTCCAGAAAATCCAGCAGGGTCTGGAAGTCGTCTTCGGTTTCGCCAGGGAAGCCGACGATGAAGGTGCTGCGCAGGGTCAGGTCGGGGCAGATGTTGCGCCAGTGCTTGATGCGATCCAGCGTGTTTTCCGCGTGGGCGGGGCGCTTCATGGCCTTGAGGATTTTCGGGCTGCCGTGCTGGAAGGGGATGTCCAGGTAGGGCAGGATTTTGCCGTCGGCCATCAGCGGAATCACTTCGTCTACGTGCGGGTAGGGGTACACGTAGTGCAGGCGCACCCACACGCCCATGCTGGCCAGGCCCTGGCACAGTTCGGTCATGCGGGTTTTCATGGGGCGGCCCTGCCAGAAGCCGGTGCGGTATTTCAGGTCGACGCCGTAGGCGCTGGTGTCCTGCGAGATCACCAGCAGTTCCTGCACGCCGGCTTTTACCAGACGCTCGGCTTCGTCCATGACGTCGCCAATGGGCCGGCTCACCAGATCGCCACGCAGCGACGGGATGATGCAGAAGGTGCAGCGGTGGTTGCAGCCTTCGGAAATTTTCAGGTAGGCGTAATGGCGCGGAGTGAGCTTGATGCCCTGCGGCGGTACCAGATCGATCAGCGGGTTATGCGGTTTGGTCTGCGGTACAAATTGGTGAACGGCGCTGACCACTTCTTCATAGGCATGGGCGCCGGTGACGCTGAGCACGCCGGGGTGGATGGATTTGATCTTGTCGGCTTCGTTGCCCATGCAGCCGGTGACGATGACCTTGCCGTTTTCCTGCAGGGCTTCGCCGATGGCTTCGAGGGATTCGCGCTTGGCGTCGTCGATGAAGCCGCAGGTGTTGACCACCACGATGTCGGCGTCGTCATAGGTGGGTACGATTTCGTAGCCGTCCGTGCGCAGCTGGGTCAGGATCCGTTCGGAATCCACCAGGGCCTTGGGGCATCCCAGGCTGACAAATCCCACTTTTTTTTGCGACATAACGGTGAAACCTCGGGTGTGCGGACGGGCAGGGGGCGCATTGTATTACAGCTTGCCGGAAGGCACGACCCGCTGTTTATCCCGGCTACAAATTTGTACAGTTCGTACACTGGTTCGACATCAACCGCTGTGACATACTCGGGCCGAGCGTGACCCACAGGTCTCACAATAATCACGCCTGAAAAAACAAGGTCATACCTTATTTTATGTGGTTCAGGAGGGAGCATGAGCGCCCAGCTTGCGTTGGTTAATTCCGTGCTGCGCACGGTGGTCAAACCGTTCATCCAGGTCACCAGTTTCCACCCCGAAAAACTCCGCAAACGCCGGCCACTGCTGTGTGGCGCCGCCGCGCTGCTGCCGGTTCCCAAACATATCCAGATTACACAGTTCCCGCTGGGCCCCATCTGGGCCGAGTGGGTGGATGCCGTGCGCAATGAGCGCAGTAGCCAGGACCGCGTGCTGCTGTATCTGCACGGTGGCGGCTATATCGCGCTGTCGCCCATTACCCATCGCAATATCACCATGCGGCTGGCCCGGTATGCCGGCTGCCGGGTGCTGGCGATCAACTATCGCAAGGCGCCCCATTATCCGTATCCCTATCCGCTGGAAGATTCGCTGCAGGCCTATCAATGGCTGCTGGCGCAGGGCTATTCCCCGGACAGGATCATGCTGGCGGGGGATTCGGCGGGCGGGCATCTGACGTTGTCCACGCTGCTGGCGATCAGGGATCGCGGTCTGCCGATGCCGGCGGGCGGGGTGTGCCTGTCGCCCTGGACGGATCTGTCCTGTTCTGGCGAATCCATGCGCCACAACCGCCAGCGCGACACCATGATTCCGGCCCGGCGCATTCCGGCGGCGGCGCGGCATTTTGCCAATGGCATGCCGCTGGATGATGCGCGGGTGTCGCCGCTGTATGCGCAGCTGCACGATCTGCCGCCCCTGCTGATTCACGTGGGCGATCAGGAGGTGCTGCTGCACGATTCCACCCGCTTTGCCGACAAGGCCCGCGAACAGGGTGTGGATGTGACGCTGCGGGTCTGGCGCAATGCGCCCCATGTATTCCAGCTGTTTGCCGGCGTGGTGCCGCAGAGTACCTGGTCGCTGAAAGAAATCGCCCATTTCATGCGTAAGCGGATGGGTATCGTCGAGGAAAACCGTGCCCGCGCGCCTGAGTTGCGTGTGGCCGGTTCGAGTGGAGTCTGAAGGATGCAACCGAACAAAATCCTGGTCACCGGCGGCGCCGGTTTCATTGGTTCCCATGTGGTGCGTGCGCTGCTGGAGCATTACGACGCGCCGGTGCGGGTGCTGCATCTGCCGAAGGAGAACCTGCTCAACCTGAAAGGGCTGAATGTGGAGCTGTTTCCCGGTGACATGACAAACGTGGCGGACATCAGCGCGGCGGTGGATGGCTGCGACGTGGTGTTCCATCTGGCGGCGGTGTATGCCCTGTGGCTGCCGGACATGTCGCTGATGCAGCGGGTGAATGTGGACGGTGCCAACAACCTGTTCCGCATCTGTCTGGAGAAGGGTGTGCAGCGGGTGGTGTACACCAGTTCCTTCGCCTGTTACGCCGGGCAGGGTCTGGACACGGCCTGCACCGAGAAATCGCCGTTCGCGCTGCAGGACAGCTATTACTCGCGCACCAAGTACGAGTCGCACAAGCTGGCGGAGGTATGGGCGCGCAAGGGGCTGGATGTGGTGATTGTGTGTCCCACCTGTCCGATTGGTCCGGGCGATGTGGGGCCGACGCCGACCGGCCGCGTGATGGTGGAAATGTTCAAGATGCCGGTGCTGCTGGGCATTCATACCGAGAGCAACTATATCGACGTGCGCGACTGTGCCATGGGCCATCTGCTGGCGCTGGAGAAGGGGCGTACCGGCGAGAGCTACATTCTGGGCGGCGAGAATTACACGCATCCGGACATCGTGCGGCGCATGCAGCGCATCGCGGGCACCCATCGCCGGGTGGTACTGGTGGAGCCGGAATGGCTGCGGCCGATGGCGAAGCTGGGGGTGTGGGTGGCCGAGCATGTGACGGGCAAGGCGCCGTTCACCACCGAGGCGGAACTGGTGATTGCGCGCAAGGGTCTGGTGGCGGATGCCGGCAAGGCGCGGCATGAGCTGGGGCTGCAGGTGCGGCCGATCGAGGAGTCGATTCACGATGCCTTGGCCTGGTTCATCGAGCACGGCTATATCACTGATTCGGAAGTGATTAACCGGATGGCTGGGCTGCAGGCGCAGGTGGCATGAAATTGTAAAAAAGGGGTTGACGGAGTGGTGGGTGCCCCGTATTATTCGCGCCCACACCAAGCGGGAATAGCTCAGTTGGTAGAGCGCAACCTTGCCAAGGTTGAG
>CAZBII010000242.1:0-5154 GCA_964491665.1 uncultured Moraxellaceae bacterium | reverse complement strand
TGATTCCCTGCTGAAGGAAGACAAGGAAGTGCTGGAAGACCTGATCGCTGCTGCCGTCAATGACGCAGTGCGCAAGGTGGAGCAGTTCAATCAGGACAAGGTGGGCAGTCTGGCGTCTGGCATCAATCTGCCCGGCGGCTTCAAGTTGCCGTTCTGATTGCTGCCGATGAGTTTCAGTCCCCTTACCCAGCAGTTGATCGAGGCGCTGACCTGCCTGCCCGGCGTTGGTCCCAAGTCCGCGCAGCGCATGGCGTTGCATCTGCTCGACCGCGACCGGCAGCGTGCCAGCAAGCTGGCGGATATTTTGAATCAGGCGATGACGAAAATCGGCCGTTGCCAGAAGTGTCGCAACTTTACGGAAAATCCCGTGTGCCATATCTGCGCGCAGACCAGTCGCGATCCGGCGCTGCTGTGCGTGGTGGAAACGCCGGCGGATGTGATCGCCATCGAGCAGTCGGGCACCTATCGCGGATTTTATTTTCTGCTGCTGGGGCATCTGTCGCCCATCGATGGCATCGGTCCGGATGAAATCGGCATTCCGCTGCTGGATGAGCGGCTGGGGCAGGGCGAAGTGAAGGAGCTGATCATTGCCACCGGCACCACGGTGGAAGGTGAAGCAACCGCGCATTTCATTTCCGAGCTGGCTCGCGTGCATGGCGTGAAGGCGTCGCGCATTGCCCACGGTGTGCCGATGGGTGGCGAGCTTGAATATGTCGACAGCAACACGCTGGCGCTGGCGTTGCGGGGACGCCGCGTGATTGATTGATTGCGGGTTGAAAGTTTTATCAAGAACGCAAACAGGGCATTGCAGACAATTCGTTGAAAGCCCTGCCGGAATATAACGACTTTGTTCAAGCTTGCGCGGTCGATCGGGCGTGCAAATGACCGGGAAGGCTACGTGTTTTTCCGGCTAATAAATATCAAAAAATACTACCAAAGTAGTCTGTCATGAAACTGAAGACTCGATTTGTTCAGACGATCAATGATCCTGTCCGTGCGCTGGCGGTGCTGTTGCTGCTGACGCTGTTCACCCATCTCCCTACCGGTTTCGGCAGTTTTGTCGGCGACGACTACATGCAGTGGGTGATGCTGCAAGGATCGCCGCAATTGCAGGAACTGGGCTTTGCCAACGCCGATCCCGCCAAGCCGCTGCTGCAGAAGCTGCAGGACGGTTTTCATTTTTTCAGTGCGGAATCCGGCTCGCTGGCGGCGCAGAAGCAGTACGGCAATGTGCTCTGGTGGTCGGGCGACGATATTGCGATGGTGCCGTTCCGGCCGCTGGCGGCGTTCACCCACTGGATCGACTATGCATTGTTTGGCGACCAGCTGTGGCTGCACCAGCTGCACAGCCTGCTGTATTTCCTGTTGCTGACGTGGCTGCTGTATCGCGTGTACCGGGTGACGGTTGCTACGGATAGCGTGCGTGAAAGCCCCAACAACTCCGAACGGACTTTCGTGCTGGCAACGGCCTTTCTCGCCACGTTTCTTTTCATTGTGGATTTCAGCCTCACCCGCAGTTTTGCCTGGGTGGTGGCGCGCAATTCCTATCTGGGCTGTGCGATCGGTATTGCCAGTCTGCTGTGTTTTATTCGCTGGCGGCGGGAGCAAAGCGCGGGCTTTCTGCTGCTGTCGATGCTGCTGTTTGTGCTGGCGCTGCTGACGGCGGAAGCGGCGCTCGCGGTGGCGGCTTACATGGGCGCGTATGTGCTGTGCATGGAAAAGCAGTCGTTGCCGCGCAAGGTGCTGCCGCTGCTGCCGGTGATTGCGGTGATCCTGCTGTGGCGCGGCGCTTACGATGCCGGTGGTTTTGGCGCGCTGAATATCGGCCAGTATGTGGACCCCGGTCGTTCGCCGCGGGAATTCCTGCTCAATTTTGTCAGCGTGTTTCCGCTGATTGCCTTCAGCCAGATCAGCGGCATCGACACGCTCATCATGTACGTGCATCCACAGCAGCAGTGGCTATTGGTGACGCTGGGCTGGCTGGTGGCGGCGGGCGGTGTGTGGCTGATCTGGCCGCTGCTGAAGGCGAATGCGTCCGATAGTTTCTGGTTTATCGGCAGTCTGGTGGCGGCGATTCCGGGCACGGCGCTGATCAGCGCGGAAAGCCGTACCGTGACCTTTTCCGCGATCGGATTTTTTTATCTGCTGGCGAAATGGCTGGTGCAGCTGTACCGGCAGCGGCAACGCTGGCTGCCGCGCTGGACCTTCCGGCTGGTGTTGGGCTGGCACGGTATTTTGCCGCTGCTGATTGCGGTGGTGATGACGTCCGGCGTGTCGGGATTTTCGCAGCTGTCGAAGCAGAATCAGTCGGTGGCGGAGGCGATTGTGCCGGGGCAGACCGGGCTGGTGGTGGTGAATCCGGATTCCAGCGGCATGATGTTTTATGTGCCATTTGAATGGGCGTTTCGCGGATTTGCGGTGCCGGGGCATTTGAGTGTGCTGGGCACCGGGCTGGAAACGCTGGATCTCACCCGGATCAGCGAGCGCGAATTTCTGCTGGCGGCGCCCGCTGGAATGCCGCTGCAGCATCGCGCGCCGGTGCGGCCGCTGCAGGGCAAAACGCCCGGCATGAGCGGTTTCTACGCCAACCTGTATACCCAGAGCTTTTTTGTGACGCCGCAGAAAGCGCCGCAGGCCGGGCAGGTGATTGCCTATTCCGACCTGCGGATCAGCATTCTGGAAGCCAACGACGTCGGTCCGACCAAGGTACGCATCGAATTCACCGGCACGGAATCGCCGGATCAGAAAGTGTGGCAGTGGTACGACTGGCAAAGCCGCCCGACCCAGTACCGCCGCATGGAGCCGCTGGCCATCGGGGAAACACGCCGCTTCACCGGTCCTTTGGACGCGCAGCGGGCACCCTGACCCTTCTTGCCAACCAAGCAAGCGCTTGGTAATGTCGGGCGATCCCCATCCCCTGAGGAACACCCGGCATGTCATCCCAATCATCTCCCCTCTATCCCGCCTATTTCGGTGAAACCCAGAACATCGTGCGGGAGAACGTGCGCCGCTTCGTCGACCGTGAAATCACGCCGTTCGTGAACGAGTGGGAGGAGGCGGGGGAGCTGCCACGGTCGCTGTACGCAAAGGCGGGCGAGGCGGGCATTCTGGGCATCGGCTACCCGGAGGAATTCGGTGGCAGCGGCTTCGACATGTTCACCAAGATTGCGTCCACCGAGGCCATTCTGTCCTGCGGGGCCGGCGGCGTGGCGGCCAGTCTGGGGTCGCTCGATATCGGCCTGCCGCCCATCGTCAATTGGGGCAGTGAGGAGATGAAGCAGCGCATCTGCCCGGACGTGATTGCCGGCCGCAAGATCCAGTGTCTGGCGATCACCGAGCCCGGCGGCGGGTCGGACGTGGCGGGCCTGCGCACCCGCGCCGTGCGGGACGGCGACCACTTCATCGTCAACGGCTCCAAGACCTTCATCACCAGCGGCGTCAACGCGGACTACTACACGGTGGCGGTGCGCACCGGCGGCGATGGATTCGGCGGCATCAGTCTGCTGCTGGTGGAGAAGGGCATGCCGGGCTTTTCTGTCAGCCGCAAACTGAAAAAGATGGGCTGGTGGGCCAGCGACACAGCCGAGCTGTTTTTCCAGGACGTGCGGGTGCCGGTGAGCAATCTGATCGGGCCGGAGAACGGTGGCTTTTACGTGATCATGACCAATTTCCAGATGGAACGGCTGAATCTGGCGGTGATGGCGAACATGACGTCGCAGCTGGCGCTGGAGGCCTGTCTGTCCTACGTGCAGGAGCGGCAGGCGTTCGGCAAGCCGCTGGCGAAATTCCAGGTGCTGCGCCACAAGCTGGCGGAGATGGCCACGCAGCTGGAGGCATCGCGGGAATTCACTTACCGGGTGGCGGCGAAGATTGCGAGCGGCGAGAGCGCGGTGAAGGAAGTGTCGATGGCGAAGAATTTTGCCACCACTGTCAGCGACCGCGTGACCTACGATGCGGTGCAGGTGTTCGGCGGCATGGGTTACATGCGCGAAACGCTGGTGGAGCGGCTGTACCGCGACAACCGTATCCTGTCCATCGGCGGCGGCACGTTCGAAATCATGAACGAGGTCATCGCCAAGCAGATGGGGCTGTAACCGGCGTCACAGCCCCCTCTGTTCTCAGTGCAGTTTCATGGTTTTCAGGGCGTCGGCCAGGCTGACGTACTTGAACTGGGTGGAGCCGTCATTTTCATAGCCGTTGTCGGCGGACGTGTCGTCCGGCTCCGGTGCGTGGCCGTTTTGTACTACCAGTGTTCCCAGCGGATAGGCGGGTGAGAAGGGCACCGGCGTGAAGTGCACGCCGTCGGTTTCCTCCACGCCATCAATGGTAAACGCACCGAAGTGAGTGAGCTTTCTGCCGGCGCCGTACAGGTGGAAGCTGTCGTCACCCTGGCTGGACGCCAGCAGCAGGGTGAAGCCCGGCGTGGCGGAGATAATGCTCAGACCTTCCAGATCCGCTTCGATATTCCGGCCGGCGTGCAGGTT
Organism: uncultured Moraxellaceae bacterium; assembly: GCA_964491665.1. Lineage (GTDB taxonomy): Bacteria > Pseudomonadota > Gammaproteobacteria > Pseudomonadales > Ketobacteraceae > Ch67. Next base: position 670 of record CAZBII010000242.1, on the reverse strand, counting down.
GCTGCCCGGCGCATTGATCGCGCCGGGTTCTTCGGAGGCGGGCGCGTTGTATTCGCACTCGAACTCGTCCTCATCCGGTGTGGCGGTGTAGCTGACGCCGAAGGTTTTCACCGGCTCGATCAGCTTGTCCATGCCGACGTTGACGATGGCGGGCAGGTTCGCGCGCAGCTTGATGCGGTACAGGCCGATGGTTTCAAACGCCACGTACAGATCGTTGTTCACGGCATCGAACACCAGTCCTTCCGACTGCGGATCTTCACTGGCTTCCTCCCGGCAGGGGCTCCACACATAGTCAGCCTGGTCGGCGCCTTTCAGCGTGAAGACCGTATCGAACAGGAAGCTGCGCACCGGCTCATAACCCAGTGTGCCGTCGGCGTGTGTCACCAGCTGCAGCTGTTTGATGGTGCCGCGCTCGCGCTGGGTGACGAAAATCTGGTGGCCCTGACGGGTTTCGCCGATGGTCAGGCCGTACGCGGTGTTCTGGTCGTCCAGCGGATTTTCATCGGGGCCGGCGGCCTGATCCGGTTGCAGCGGCGAGGGCTGGTTGATGCGGCCGGGGAACACGCGGGCGACATCGCTGGCGGTGATGTCGGTGAGCGGCGCGGCGGCATTCAGCGGATCGATTCTGTAGAAGCGGATGCGGTCGCAGCCACGGTCGGATACCACCGCC
>CAZBII010000241.1:0-5238 GCA_964491665.1 uncultured Moraxellaceae bacterium | reverse complement strand
GGTCGCACGCAAGAAAGGCGACCGCTACATTCTGAACGGCAACAAGATGTGGATCACCAACGGTCCGGACGCGAATACCTACGTGATCTACGCCAAAACCGAACCGGAGCGTGGCCCGAAAGGCATAACTGCCTTTATCGTCGAACGGGATTTTCCCGGTTTCTCACGGGCGCAGAAACTGGACAAGCTGGGCATGCGCGGCTCCAACACCTGCGAACTGGTATTCACCGATTGTGAAGTGCCCGAGGAAAACATTCTCGGCGCGCTGAATGAAGGCGTGAAGGTTTTGATGAGCGGACTGGACTACGAACGCGTGGTGCTGTCTGGCGGCCCCACCGGCATCATGCTCGCCTGTCTCGATGTGGTGGTGCCCTATGTTCACGACCGCAAGCAGTTCGGCAAGGCCATCGGTGAATTCCAGCTGATGCAGGGCAAGATTGCCGACATGTACACAATCACCAATGCCAGCCGCGCCTATCTTTATGCTGTGGCCAAGGCTTGCGATCGTGGCGAAACCTCCCGCAAGGACGCCGCCGCTGTCATCCTGTACACCGCAGAGAACGCCACCAAGTGCGCGCTGGAATCGATTCAGGCACTGGGCGGCAACGGCTACATCAATGATTACCCGACGGGCCGACTGCTGCGCGATGCCAAGCTTTATGAAATCGGCGCCGGCACCTCGGAAATCCGCCGCATGCTGATCGGCCGTGAGCTGTTCAACGAAACCAACTGATACCAAAAACAAATAATCGAGGCACGGACAATGCCGGTCATCCAGACAGAAATCAATTCCCAATCCGAAGCGTACCAAGCCAACAAGGCACGCATGGAAAAGCTGGTGGCCGATCTTTACGCCACCGTGGAACGCGTGCTGCAAGGCGGCGGAGCGGACGCACAGGCCAAGCATCTGGCACGCGGAAAACTGCTGCCCCGCGAACGCGTCATGCGACTGCTGGACACGGGATCTCCCTTTTTGGAAATTGGCCAGCTGGCGGCCCTGAATGTCTACGACGAGGACGTGCCGTGCGCCGGGATCATTGCTGGCATCGGTCGCATATCCGGCATCGAGTGCATGATCATTGCCAACGATGCAACAGTGAAAGGCGGCACCTATTTTCCGCTGACGGTTAAAAAGCATCTGCGGGCGCAAACCATTGCCGAACAGAATCACCTGCCCTGCATCTATCTGGTGGATTCCGGCGGCGCCAACCTGCCGCGTCAGGATGATGTATTTCCCGATCGCGAACACTTCGGCCGCATTTTCTTCAACCAGGCCAACATGTCGGCGAAAAACATTCCGCAGATCGCAGTGGTAATGGGGTCGTGTACTGCAGGCGGTGCTTACGTTCCGGCAATGAGCGATGAAAGCATCATCGTGAAACAGCAGGGCACGATTTTTCTGGCGGGACCGCCACTGGTGAAGGCGGCAACCGGAGAGGAAGTCACGGCGGAGGATCTGGGCGGCGCGGATGTGCATTGCCGCACGTCGGGTGTTGCTGATCATTATGCGCAGAACGACGAGCACGCCTTGCTGCTGGCGCGCCAATGCGTAGCGCGCTTGAACCGTGTCAAAAAAATCGAAATGGACCGGGTTCCGGTGGAGGCGCCCCTTTATCCGGCGGAGGAACTGCTGGGCATCATTCCCACCGACCTGAAGACGCCGTTTGATATTCGCGAAGTGATTGCGCGCGTCGTGGATGGATCGGAACTCGATGAATTCAAGGCGCTCTATGGTTCAACCCTGATTTGCGGTTTCGCGCGGATTTATGGATATCCGGTTGGCATTGTGGCCAACAACGGTATCCTTTTTTCCGAATCCGCCCAGAAAGGCGCCCACTTCATCGAACTGTGTGCGCAACGCAAGATTCCGCTGGTTTTTCTGCAGAACATCACCGGCTTCATGGTGGGCAAGGAATACGAAAACCAGGGCATTGCCAAACACGGCGCGAAAATGGTGACAGCGGTCGCCACCGCCAGGGTTCCCAAACTGACCGTTATCGTCGGCGGCAGTTTTGGCGCCGGCAACTATGGCATGTGCGGTCGCGCGTATGATCCACGCTTCATGTTCATGTGGCCGAACGCGCGCATTTCCGTAATGGGCGGCGAGCAGGCGGCGGGTGTTCTGGCCCAGGTCAAGCGCGACAACATCCAAAAGGCAGGCAAGGAATGGTCCGCTGAAGACGAGGCTGCTTTCAAGAAACCCATCATTGATACCTATGAACATCAGGGCAGTCCTTACTACGCCAGCGCGCGGCTGTGGGATGATGGCGTCATCAACCCGGTGCAGACCCGCGAGGTGTTGGGGCTGGCGTTGTCGGCAACACTGAATGCTCCCATCGACGAAACACGCTTCGGCGTTTTCCGCATGTGAGGCCGCATGGACTACCAAACCATCCAATTCGACATCAGTGAAAAAGGCATAGCACGCCTGACCTTGAATCGTCCTCAGGTCAGTAATGCCTTCAACGCGGAAATGATCGCGGAAATGACGGACGCAATTGCCCGCTGTTCAAGCGACAGCGCCACACGTCTGCTGCTGCTGGATTCGCAGGGCAGCCACTTTTCTGTCGGCGCCGATATCCACTGGATGAAGAGCATGGCGCGCATGAGCTATGACGAAAACCAGCGTGACGCCAATGCTCTTGCCAATCTGATGCACGCACTGTACACCCTGAAAAAACCCAGCATTGCTGTCGTGAATGGCGCTGCATTTGGTGGCGCCGTCGGATTGATAGCCTGCGCTGACATGGCATTCGCAGACCATAAAGCAACGTTCTGCCTGAGCGAAGTCAGACTGGGCTTGGTCCCTGCGGTCATCAGTCCGTACGTCATACAGGCCATCGGCGCACGCAATGCCAGTCGCTATTTCCTGACTGCGGAAGTGTTCGACGCCTCTGCTGCCCGGCAGGCGGGACTGATAACTGAAAGTTACCCTGCTGCCGACCTGGACAGTGCCGTGAACAAGATCATTACTCAGATACTAGGCAACGGACCTAGCGCACTGCACGAAGCAAAGGTGCTCATACGTCGCGTTGCCAATCAGGCAATTGATGATGACCTTCGCCACTACACAGCCGACCTTATCGCACGCATTCGCGTATCTCCCGAAGGCCAGGAAGGGTTAAACGCATTTCTTGAAAAGAGAAAACCGGTTTGGAGCGCATGACAATAATGAAAACCGTCGATTTCCAGAAAGTACTGATCGCTAACCGCGGTGAAATTGCCTGCCGGATCATTCGCACCCTGAAAAAACTGGGTATTCGCAGCGTTGCCGTCTACTCCGACGCCGATCGAAATGCACTTCATGTGCAACAGGCTGACGAAGCCATTCATATTGGCGCGGCTCCAGCCAGCGAAAGCTATCTGAATATCGGGCGCATTATCCAGGCCGCTCAAATGAGCGGTGCCGACGCCATTCATCCAGGATATGGATTCCTGTCGGAGAACGCCATTTTTGCGGAAGAGTGCGTAAAGCACGGCATCCGGTTTATCGGTCCCGATGCCAACGCCATACGTGTCATGGGCTCGAAATCTGCTGCCAAACGTCTGATGGAGACCGTCGGAGTTCCCCTGATTCCTGGCTATCATGGCGATGATCAGGCTGATAGTCGCCTGACGCAGGAAGCAGAAAAAATCGGCTTTCCCGTTCTTCTCAAAGCCGCCATGGGCGGTGGAGGCAAGGGAATGCGGATCGTACATTCGATTGCGGAACTGCCCGATGCAATCAGCAGCTGCCGCCGGGAAGCACTCGCTTCTTTTTCAGACGACACGCTGTTGATCGAAAAATACATCGGCAAGCCACGCCATGTGGAAGTACAGATTTTTTGCGACGAACACGGCAACGCAGTTCACCTGTTTGAACGTGACTGTTCGATTCAGCGCCGCCACCAGAAAATCATAGAAGAATGCCCTGCTCCCGACCTGCCTGCAGACATTCGCAATCGAATGACGCGCGACGCGATTCTTGCAGCAAGAGCGATTAACTATACAGGTGCCGGCACTGTTGAGTTCCTTTACGACGGCGCTGAGCACTACTACTTCATGGAAATGAACACCCGCCTGCAGGTAGAACATCCCGTCACAGAAATGGTAACAGGAGAAGATCTTGTCGCCTGGCAAATAAGAGTCGCCGAAACCAAACCGCTTCCCAAGACTCAGGAACAGATACGCCTGCATGGCCACGCTATTGAGGTGCGCATCTGCGCTGAAAATCCGGCACTTGAGTTTGCACCTTCAATCGGAATACTAAAAACAATCAGAAAACCTGCTTTAGATACTCACATCCGCCTTGACCATGGAATCAGGGATGAAGATCAGGTCACCATATTCTACGATCCCATGATTGCAAAACTGATTGTGTGGGACGGCTCCCGGGAAGATGCAATACGTCGAATGAAGCAGGCACTGGAGGAGTATTGTATTGCCGGCATCCACACCAACATTGGATATCTTCACTGCCTTGTCTCAACCCAGGATTTTTATAGTCGCAAACTGGCGACCGATTTTATTTCCATCAACCAGAATCTGCTTTCGCGTGCTGCTTTTGAGAGCGACGAACCCTATCTCGTAGCAGCCATTTTTGAGTATCTGGCAGAAAAAATTGAACCGACCACAGACGAATGGAAATTTAATCAGGGCTGGGGTCTGAATGCTTCAGCAAAAACACGCTATCGATATGCTGGCGACAGCAAATCCATCACGATAACCATTGAAGAAAAAGAAAACAGACTGATAGCGGTCTATGGTAAGCAAACTGCAGAAGTTCATGCTCAACTGATGGATACCCGCCTGCTGGTTTCTGGCAGCATCAATGGCTGCTATTGCGTGAAGAAAGTGAAAACTGGCATATCAGTTTTCAAAGCAGGATTCCGCATTGACATAGTCAAATTCGACTCCCTGTTTGAAAACATGGGCGCAGATTCTCACCACAAACTGACATCACCCATGCCGGGTGTCATATCCAGAATCATGGTCGCACGCGGCGACAGCATACACAAAGGTCAACCATTGCTGGTTCTGGAAGCCATGAAAATGGAACACACGATTCGCGCAGACAAAGATGGGATTGTCGGTGAAGTTTTCTGCAGCATTGGGGAAACCGTACAGGCGAATCGCATTTTGGTGGATGTGTGCGCAGCGATATCCGCGAGGGTGTAAATAAAACTGTGTAAGCGGTTATCTTATATCCGAAGGAGATCAAGATGACCAACCTCACAGAAAAACAACAAGCCCTGCTCG
>CAZBII010000240.1:0-5264 GCA_964491665.1 uncultured Moraxellaceae bacterium | reverse complement strand
ATCAGCGAAACCACGCTGAAAGACACCGTGCTGATGCTGGTGGAAGAGCAGAACAAGAAGGGCGGTCTGCTGGGCAAGAAACTGGAAGCGGTTGTGGTGGACCCGGCATCCAACTGGCCGCTGTTTGCCGAGAAAGCCAAGGAGCTGCTGGAAAAAGATAAAGTGGATGTGATGTTCGGCTGCTGGACATCGGTGTCGCGCAAATCCGTGTTGCCGGTGGTGGAAGGTCTGAACGGTCTGCTGTTCTATCCGGTGCAGTATGAAGGCGAAGAGTCTTCCAAAAACGTGTTTTACACTGGCGCCGCGCCCAACCAGCAGGCGATTCCTGCGGTGGATTACCTGATGAATGATGTTGGCGTGAAACGCTGGGTGCTGGCGGGCACCGATTACGTGTATCCGCGCACCACCAACAAGATTCTGGAAGCGTACCTGAAGAGCAAGGGCGTGAAAGCCGAAGACATCATGATCAACTACACGCCGTTCGGTCATTCCGACTGGCAGACCATCGTGTCCGACGTGAAAAAATTCGGTTCCGCCGGCAAAAAAACCGCAGTGGTGTCCACCATCAACGGTGACGCCAACGTGCCTTTCTATAAAGAACTGGCCAACCAGGGCGTTTCCGCCGAAGACATTCCGGTGGTGGCCTTCTCGGTGGGTGAAGAAGAACTCTCCGGCTTCGACACCAAACCGCTGGTGGGCCATCTGGCGGCCTGGAACTATTTCATGAGCGCCGAATCGGCCGAGAACGATGCCTTCATCAAGGCCTGGCACGCGTACATCAAGAACACCAAGCGCGTGACCAACGACCCGATGGAAGCGACCTACATCGGCTTCAAGCTGTGGGCCAAAGCGGTGGAAAAAGCCAAGACCACCAAGGTGGATGAAGTGTCCAAGGCCATCATCGGTCTGGAAGTGCCGAACCTCACCGGCGGTACTGCGAAAATGCTGCCCAACCACCACCTGACCAAGCCGGTGCTGATCGGCGAGATCCAGGAAGACGGCCAGTTCCAGACCGTATGGCAGACCGAATCCGAAGTACCGGGTGACGCCTGGACCGACTTCCTGCCGGAAAGCAAAAAGATCATTGCTGACTGGGCTGATCCGAAAATCATGTGCGGCAACTACAACACTGAAACCAAAACCTGTTCCGGTCAGAACTACTGATCTGACTGCGTGACACACTGCTCCGGTGTAAGGCCGGAGCAGTTCCCCCTTTCTGCAACTGGCAATCATGATGAAAACAATACGGAACATTCTGTTCGCGGTGGCGTGTGCGCTGCTGTTTCTGCCCGGCGCTTTGCTGGCAGACGATCCGGCGGTGACGGATGAGGTTTTTGCGCAACGGGTGAATGAACTGGCGGGCAGCAATCTGGCGAAGAAGGCGAAGTCACTGGATGCGCTGGCGCAGCTGGATGATGAGCGTGTGCTGCCGGTGCTGGAAGCGCTGATGAACAACGCGCTGTATCAGCAGAAGTCCGACAGCCAGCTGGTGTTGGCGGAATCCGTCGGCAAGGAATATCGCATTACGTCGGTGATCACCGGCGCGGTGCTGAGTGAAAGCGTCAGCAGCCGCGAGCTGCGCAAGGTGATTACCAACAACAGCCTGCGTTCCCGCGCCCGCAATCTGGTGGCGGCAGCCAGGCTGCTGAGCAAAAAAGCCGATGTGCGTGAGGCAGCGGCGCTGGAACTGATCCGTTCCCCCAATCCCGACTTCCTGCAGCCGCTGACCGACGCCATTGCAAAGGAACAGTCGACAGCGATCCGGCAAACCATGGAAGTCGCACGCGCCGCCATCACGCTGGATCACCCGGAGGAAATCGAGCGCCTGAAAGCCGTGCGCGCGATGGACGGATTCGAGAGCAAGCAATTGATCACGTTGCTGGAGCAGCGCCTGCAGAAAAACGCGGCGGGCGAATATGTCGAGCCCAGCGCGCTGGTGCGTACCGAAGCGCAGGTCGTGCTCGATGGTTTGAAACAGTCAGAAACCATTTACAAGATTGTTGAAGACACTTTTTTTGGTCTGAGCCTGGGCTCGGTGCTGCTGCTGGCTGCAGTGGGGCTGGCGATTACATTCGGCGTGATGGGCGTCATCAACATGGCGCACGGCGAGATGATCATGCTGGGCGCGTACACCACTTATGTGGTGCAGCTGCTGATGCCCAATCACATCGGCGCGTCGCTGATCGTGGCGGTGCCGGCGGCGTTTCTGGTGGCGGGATTGATGGGCGTGATCATCGAGCGCGGCGTGATCCGCTTTCTGTACGGCCGGCCGCTGGAAACCCTGCTGGCCACCTTTGGCATCAGCCTGATCCTGCAGCAGCTGGTGCGCACAATTTTTTCGCCGCTCAACCGTTCGGTGATCACGCCGGAATGGATGAGCGGGTCGCTGGAAATCAATGGCTTCCTCTCGCTTACCTATAACCGTCTCTACATCGTGCTGTTTGCGCTGGCGGTGCTGTTCGGCCTGATGCTGCTGCTGAAGAAAAGTTTTTTTGGTCTGCAGATGCGCGCCGTGACACAGAACCGTGCCATGGCCAGCTCGATGGGCATTCGCACCGGCTGGGTGGACGCGCTGACGTTCGGCCTGGGTTCCGGCATTGCGGGCATTGCCGGTGTGGCGCTGAGCCAGCTCACCAACGTGGGGCCGAACCTGGGGCAGTCCTACATCATTGATTCCTTCATGGTGGTGGTGTTCGGCGGCGTCGGCAATCTGTGGGGCACCTTTGTGGCGGCGATGGGCCTGGGTGTGGCGAACAAATTCATCGAACCCTGGTCGGGCGCCGTGCTGGCGAAAATCCTGATGCTGGTGTTCATCATCCTGTTCATCCAGCGGCGGCCGCGCGGATTGTTCGCGCTGAAAGGCCGTTTTGTGGAGGGCTGAACCATGACGGATTCCAATCTGACCATGCACAACGCATTTGAAAATTCCCGTCTGGGCTGGCTGCTGAATGACGTGGCGGGCAAGCGTCTGCTGACGGTTCTGCTGGCGGCGATCATTGTGATTCCGCTGCTGAATCTGTTCGTGCCGGAGTCGTCGGTATTCCACGTTTCCACCTACACCGTGGGCCTGCTGGGCAAATATCTGTGCTACGCGCTGCTGGCGCTGGCGGTGGATCTGATCTGGGGTTATTGCGGCATTCTCAGCCTGGGACACGGTGCGTTCTTCGCGCTGGGCGGTTATGCCATGGGCATGTACATGATGCGGCAGATCGGTGATCGCGGCGTGTACGGCAATCCGCTGCTGCCGGATTTCATGGTGTTTCTGAACTGGCAGGAATTGCCCTGGTACTGGTACGGATTCGACAGTTTTGCATTTGCCATGTTGATGGTGCTGCTGGCGCCGGCGATTCTGGCGTTCGTATTTGGCTGGCTGACGTTTCGCTCGCGCGTGACAGGTGTTTACCTGTCCATCATCACGCAGGCCATGACGTACGCGCTGATGCTGGCGTTTTTCCAGAATGACATGGGCTTTGGCGGCAACAATGGTCTGACTGATTTCAAGGACATCCTGGGTTTCAGTTTGCAGTCGGACAATACCAAGGTGGCGCTGTTCGTGCTGTCGGGGCTGGCGGTGATTCTGGGTTATCTGCTGTGCCGGTTTGTGGTGGCGTCGAAGCTGGGGCGGGTGCTGGTGTCGATCCGCGATGCGGAAAGCCGCACGCGTTTTGTCGGCTACCGTGTCGAGCATTACAAACTGTTCGTGTTCGTGCTCAGCGCCATGCTGGCAGGTGTGGCCGGTGCGCTGTATGTGCCGCAAGTGGGCATCATCAATCCCGGCGAGTTTTCTCCCATCAACTCGATTGAAATCATCATCTGGGTAGCGGTGGGCGGTCGTGGTTTCCTCTACGGCGCGATCATCGGTGCGATTCTGGTGAATTACGGCAAAACCTTTTTCACCGGCGCGTTTCCGGAAGTCTGGCTGTTCATGCTGGGAGCGCTGTTTGTCGTGTCCACGCTGTTCTTCCCGCAGGGCGTGGTGGGCATCGTGCAGCAGCTGAAACAGAAGCGGGCCGAGCGCGCCGCCTTTGGCAAGACAACTGACAAGTCCGCCGCTGCACTGGCACAGGAGAGCACCCCATGACCATCCAGTTTGGCCACATTCCCAAACACATCCTGTACGTGAACGGCGTGACGGTTTCCTTTGATGGCTTCAAGGCGCTCAACAACCTGTCGTTCACGGTGGCGCCGGGCGAATTGCGCGCCATCATCGGCCCGAACGGTGCCGGCAAAACCACCATGATGGATGTGATCACCGGCAAGGTGAAACCGACCACCGGCGAAGTGTTTTTCCGTGACACGATTGATCTGTCGCAGCACGATGAAGCCGACATTGCCAATCTCGGCATCGGCCGCAAGTTCCAGAAGCCGACCGTGATTGAAAGTCTCACCCTGTTTGAAAATCTGGAGCTGGCGCTGCAGGGCAATCGCGGTGTGTTCAAATCGCTGTTCCACAAACTCAGTGGCGAACAGCGCACACGCATCGACGAGATTTTCGAGCTGGTGGGTCTGGCGGAGAAACGTCACTGGCTGGCGGGCGCGTTGTCGCACGGACAAAAGCAGTGGCTGGAAATCGGCATGCTGCTGATCCAGGGCCCTGATCTTTTGCTGGTGGATGAGCCGGCCGCTGGCATGACCGATCACGAAACGGCGCTCACCGCCAAACTGCTGCGCGACATCAGTGGCGAGCGTTCGGTGGTGGTGGTGGAGCACGATATGGAATTCATCAAGGCGCTGGATTGTCCGGTCACTGTGCTGCATGAAGGCCGCGTGCTGGCGGAAGGCACGCTGGAAAAAGTGCAGAACAATGAAGAAGTCATCGAAGTGTATCTGGGACGCTGACCAATGCTGAGCATTCAGAATATCGATCTGTTTTATGGCGCCAGCCAGGCGCTGAAAAAAGTCAGCTTCGAGGCGCAGAAGGGCCAGGTAGCCTGCGTGATGGGTCGCAACGGCGTGGGCAAGACTTCGCTGCTGCGGGCAGTGGCAGGCCACCAGTCCATCCGCAGCGGCGCCATCCTGTGGGAAGGCCAGGACATATCCGCGCTGCCGCCCCACGAACGCGCCAAACGCGGTATTGCCTACGTGCCGCAGGGCCGCATGGTGTTCTCGCAACTGACCGTGCTGGAAAACATGAAGACCGGTTTTTCCGTGCTGCCAAGAAGCCAGCGTGAGATTCCCGAGGAAATCTACGAGCTGTTTCCGGTGCTGTACAAAATGCTGAAGCGGCGCGGTGGCGACCTGTCCGGCGGCCAGCAGCAGCAACT
>CAZBII010000239.1:0-5288 GCA_964491665.1 uncultured Moraxellaceae bacterium | reverse complement strand
ACTGGTCACCGCGGCCGCCTGAACCACCAAACCACATGAAACCCACGCTCAGTGGTGGGTTTCATGTTTTGGTGCTGGGCAGATCTGGTGTATTAATTGAGCAATCTGTGCGCAGCTCCGGAAGATGCTGTACACTCATGCTTGCTGTCGTGGCGATGCCACCCAGTTAAGCGTGACTTGAGTCTGTGATCACGCCTCCTGTAACAGGAGGGCTCCTTGCTCCCCATCTCCTTCGGCAGTTTCATACCATGACCTCTGAAGAAATGGCGTGAGTGTATATGCTTCCAGCGGCCTCGCGCTGCTTTGCACCCCAGGATGCTGGCCTTGCCCAGCATCCTGGGGTTTCCTCCCCTACCCTGTTTATCGAGCCAGGCGAGACGCTGGCCGGCCGTCTGCTGGTTGTGCGGACGCCCCGCCAGCGCCTTGCGCTGCTCTCACCTATCGCTTCCGCGAGCGATCGTCCAAATACGCGGGCCTTTTGTGCGGCCAACCACCGTGCTCAGGTATGACGTGATCCGGCGCACCTTACGATCACACAATGGAACCAGGTACTGGCACAACCAAAGTCCGTTGAGCGCCTCGCTAAAAGCACACCCGCCCTCTCCAGTGGCGGGTTTCTTTTTGGGATCATCTACGTCATATAATTCATGCAAATACACCGATGCCAGAATCCTTTTCTGAGTTATATGAAAATAAAGATCAGCCTCAAGAAAGACAAACTCGCAGCCACCGTTCGCCAGAAACGAAGCAGAGCCGCCCAGATGCTCTCGCCCGACGAGCTTGCTGCCGAGGAAAACCGGTATCGCATCCGGAAGATTCTGACCCAGTCACCCCGCTTTCACAGCCAGCTGGGTGCGCAACTTTGCTGGAAACAGCAGCCTGGAAAACAAGTGACCAATCTGCTCGAGTTCGATCGCATGATTTCCAGCGAAGAACGTCGCCAGCATGAATTCAAGCGCCAGCGTGCGCTGATGGTCGAGGCCATTTCTGACCTGACTGCCATGATGGACATCACCGAATCCTATTTGCGGCGCATGCATCAAAATACTGGCAGCATTACTCTCATCAGCAATCAGTCGGCGCGTCCGCTCATCTGCCCGCCCGAAGCGATTGGCCGGTATAAAAAATTGGTCATGACTGCAAAATTGACACAGGAATTTTCACTGCTGGAGAAGCTGATGCGTTTCGACAGCCTCATTTGCAGTGCGCTGCTTCTGCGCAAGTTTGGCTTTTTGACAGCCGACCATTGGGACGCCATGATCAAACCCATCACCGAGCAATGGCGTGAACTTTTCAATCTCGCCGAACCTCCGCCGCCCGCCACCATGAGCGGTAGCGAATTTTTTGGAATCCAGACAATTCCAAACCAGTAAATCCGCCCTGCCAATTCGGGGCGGTTGCAGCCTCAGGATGCAGTCGCTATTCTATTGAAGCAAACAGCGTTGCCCTGCCTGGCAACAATCCCCCATACGCTGCACCTGAACCTGTAATGCAGCAGGGCCTGCTCCATCGGCCCGGTTCCTTTTCACTGCCAGCCTCACTTTTCATCCATCCCTGCGGGAGTTTACACACTCCCGTCCGGGCGTCGTGTTTCTCCTGCGTTTTGTTTTTCAACAGGAGAGCATTCACATGATGTCCATTCCAGTATCAGCAAATCCACGCTTCCAATCGGGTCAAGTTGTTTCAACGCCGGGAGTACACAACCTGATTGTCTCTGGCGAACTCAATCCGTCACCCTTCCTCCGGCGTCATTTGCAGGGTGATTGGGGCGATCTCAGCGAAAACGATCGGCGTTGTAATAACGCTGCACTCAAAACAGGCGATCGCTTGTTTTCAGCCTATCAGGTCAATAGCGATCTGAAACTCTGGATCATTACCGAAGGCGATCGCAGCGTTACCACGCTCTTGTTACCCAGTGAATATTGATTCGGGAGAAAATTCATGGCCTACCGTCAATATGTCTACTTCGGTCAGGAGCCGACGCCACGCTATCGCGTCAAAATCGTCGCATCGTCCCGCCGCATTGACTGGAACCGCGAAGGCACGTCCTTTACGCGGTTTGTCTATGTAACATTTCCACGCAGCATGAATCTGGCCTCCGTCTGGGAGTGCGCAGACGAGTTGTTTGCTACGGAATGCCAACACTGCCACGACTGCTGCGGTCATTGGTATACCCGCACAGGAAAGCCCAAGCGCAAACGTAGCCGCACCTGGGCCATTCCCTTGCGATTCATCCAGAACATCTGAAAGTAACTTATCAATATCCACTCACGCGGGAGCAAAACAACCCGCGAGGGCTGTTTTGGTTCCGCTTTTTCCTTTTCAAAACCATCACGATGAGGACCAAAACAATGACCAGAATTATCGACCTGAATACCGGGCTTACCCCCGATCAACTGGAAACACAATACAACGTCAGCTTGCACCGTCACCTTGAACACCAGCGCCTGCGCTTCAATGCGATAGACAGCCCACGGCGGACCAGTGCCGCTGTCTTTGATAGCTCATTTCAGGTATTTCCGGTTTCCGGCTGGAAAGAACGGGACAACGTAGCAGTCTTCTGGCTGGCCGATCGTGTCGCCTTTGACATCACCACTGTCTTTTGTCGCATCGCCGAGCATTACTGGGTGATGCGACAACCTGAAGGCTTGTCCTTTGAGGAAGTGGTAGCGCTTGTTAAATCATCCGATCCGCATTTTTCCGAAACCACAACACAGGAATCCACTCCTGCCGAGATGGTGCTCTAACCGTCAACTCCACGTCCAGATTCAGGATCTTCACTCGTCCTGACCTGGCTGAACCACCCGCTCCATGGGGCCTGCTCCTATGGAGTGGGCCTTTCATTTTTTTGCCTTAACTGAAAGGACGGTTTTATGCCATCTCTTATCAACACAACATTGCAAAATCATTCGGGTACTCCGCGCGTCTGGCTGGAAGGAATCAAAATCAAACGCGAAGGATTTTGGCCCGGATTGCGTTACCGGATTGAAGAAAAGCAGCGCTGCCTTGTTTTGACGCTTCATGATGAGGGAGAGTACCGGGTGTCCCGCCGCAAGAAAGGACAGCACGAACTCCCCGTCATTGATATTACCCAGAAGCGTCTAACTGCGCTGTTTGAGGGCGCTGAACGCTTGCGGGTACTGGTGCGCAGTGGGTGCATCATTATCAGCATCCACCATCATCACCAGCGACGACAGGAGCGTATTCAGCGCCTGCTGCATAAACTCCAGCACCAGATGACGCTCTCCATAGGCTCGCTGTTTCATGGTGGCGGTATTCTGGATAAAGCCATCCATCGCGGCTTTGCCAACCAGGGAATCAACACCACCCTGGGCATCGCCGTCGAGCTGGAATCGCAGTACCTGGAGGCCTCTCTGGCCAACAATCCGGAACTCTGGTCTGCTGAATCCCTGGCGGCGGAATCCGGTGTGCAGTATTTGCATCTACACTCGGGCACTACGCAGTTTGACGGTGTGATTGCCGGTATTCCCTGCACGGGTGCATCGTTGAGTGGCCGAAGCAAGCTGAAGCTCGCCTATGCTGAAGATCATCAGGGTGCCGGAGCCTGCTTTTTCTGGTTCCTGCTGTTCGTGCAGGCGGTCAATCCAGCTTTCATTCTGGTGGAAAATGTGCCGCCTTATGCAACGACTGCATCCGCCTCCGTGATTCGGTCGGTGCTGACCACGCTCGGCTACCGATTGCAGGAACGGGTGTTTGGTGGCTGTGAGTTTGGGGCACTGGAAGATCGCCAGCGGTGGGTAATGGTGGCGCTTTCGGAGGATCTGCACGATGGTTTTGATTTGCAGGCGGTGCCGGCAATCCGAACCAAACCCGAGCAACTGAGAGAGCTGCTGGACCCGATCCCGCCGGAGTCAGACTGTTGGAAAGCTTATGACTATCTGGCCAACAAGGAGCAAGCAGACATAGCCGCTGGCAAAGGTTTTCGCCGGCAGTTATTGACGGCAGCCAGCACTCAATGCGGAACGATTGGAAGGGCCTATAACAAGGCACGCTCAACCGAACCGTTTCTGCAGCACCCTGACGATCCAGCCAAGTCTCGCCTGTTCACGCCGCACGAGCATGCGCGGCTGAAAGGCATCCCGGAATCCGTGGTTGACGGGCTGAGCACTACTACTGCGCACGAAGTGCTCGGGCAAAGTGTTGTGTTTCCGGTGTTTGAGGCCATTGCGCAAGCACTGGCAAATCATCTGCGCAATCTTGCAATGATTGCATCAGACAACACGGAGCAAGTTAGGGCGTAATTCCCTCCATCCAGGGCCATGAAAATGGCCCTTTTACAAATACCCAAACAGAAGGATCTACTGTTCCATTTTCTCAAGCCTGCAGAATTCAGAGTGCAACCATGTTGTCACTGATAAGATGTCTTAATTGGGCGAGGATCGGTCCTTAATTTTATAGATGCCGATTTGGATAAGCAGACATTCGTAAGCCTGAATGTGTCTACTTTTCTTTGGGAATTCGGTCACACCTAACGCCCATGTTCTGGCGCGAAAGTTCTTTGGCATGAATTTTTCGCTTTTTGCAAAGGGGCATGACAGCATATTTGGGTCGCTCAGGAACTGTTTGTTCGGCGTGACCCATTATTCAAATCTCGTCGTCAGCATCCTGATCAAACAGCCCTTCTTGGTTAGGAGCTATATTCGGCTGGACTCGGGGTGCATTTATATCTCCAAATACCGGCCGCGTTACATTCTCCAGAGCCGTATGCCTTCTCCTTCTATTCCCAATGTCCGAAGAAGCACGTACCGAACGCGCATAAGCATGAACATCTGCAGAGAATTCTTGCTGTCCATCTTCTGTTGCACCAAGACAGTCATTCACACTTGCC
Organism: uncultured Moraxellaceae bacterium; assembly: GCA_964491665.1. Taxonomy (GTDB): domain Bacteria; phylum Pseudomonadota; class Gammaproteobacteria; order Pseudomonadales; family Ketobacteraceae; genus Ch67. The sequence goes on along the minus strand of CAZBII010000239.1, from coordinate 439 downwards.
GCGAAATTATCGAGCAATCTTCTAAGCTCGGTTTGTCGTTCAGCGTCCAGTGGTAGAGCATCCTTTCGTTCAGCCAGAAAAACAAACAGCGAGTAAAAATCCGTTTTCTTTCGCCACCTCGTGTTTTTAATGTCGGGGTAGAGAAGTTCAATCTGAAATAGGACCTTTTGAAAAGTGGTCATCAGATCACCTTTACCTTCGAAATCCTCCTCATAGTCTTGGTAGTACGTATCTAGCGTTTCCTTCTTGTTTTGGTGTCCATGCATGACAGCAACTGAAAGCTCCGAGATGTACTCGACATCCATCATTCTTCGGATATTGAGGGGAGTAAAAATTCCCGTCGTACTCCAGTAGCTATAGTTCGATATTTCCTGCATCGCGGTAATAAACGGCCCCCAGTATGTGGCCTGCCGCAATTCTTGCGGATTTAGCGCCACAA
>CAZBII010000238.1:0-5363 GCA_964491665.1 uncultured Moraxellaceae bacterium | reverse complement strand
GGTGTCCAGCCGACAAATCACCTTATAGCCTGTTTCATCTCTGAACTTTAGTTCCTTTCATCATTTGCCCTGCGGGACATTTCATCCCGTAGGGGTGGACTGTCTGCAGGGTTTTCCTTCCTTGTTTCTGTTTGTTTCTGGAGAAAATCATGACTGCAACCGCTCTTGGTGTTTTTAACGATCATTTTGAATCAAACCTGGACACGGTGGTTGAGGCTTCGGACTTGTGCGAAGCCGCAACCAGCGATTGTCGAACTCCCAAATTACCCCTGCATCAGTTTATTGCCGATTTCGGTGATGACCTGCTGCAGGCGGTAGAGCGGGAATTGCCACCGGTGTATCACGGTCAGCGACCGGCAATTCGCGATGCGGTCCTGGATCGCCTCAAGCGCCAGCCATTTGAGGCGCAACGGGAAGCCGTGCATGCCGCGACAACGCTGCTGGTTGACCGCGACGAACAGGCCTGTGTATTGAACTGCGATATGGGCACTGGCAAGACCATGATGGCAATCTGCATCGCGGCGGTGCTCCATCAGGCCGGGTACCGGCGGATGCTGGTCCTGTCTCCACCCCACCTGGTATACAAGTGGCGGCGCGAGATTCTGGATACTGTTCCCGGTGCCGTGGTCTGGGTGCTGAATGGTCCGGATACGCTGGCGAAGCTGCTCAAGCTGCGCGAAGCCTTGAACGTCCAGGTACAATGTCCGGAATTTTTTATTCTGGGCCGGGTGCGGATGCGGATGGGCTTTCATTGGAATGTGTCATTCGGTATCAGACACCGCTATTCCCGTGAAGCGGAAGATGGACGCAACGAGCATAGCCGCAAGGTGCTGGGGAAAGAGACCTTCGCCTGTTGTCCTGACTGTGGTGCGCCCATCGTGTTGGATGAAAGTGGGCGTTATGCGACACCGGACGACATGAAGGTCTTTGATCGCCGTATTGCCTGTCCTGATTGCGGTGGCCGCCTGTGGTCTCTGATGCGCCCCCGCGCGCAGCGTAACCGGCGAGAGCTGGTGCTGGATACCGTTCAGCAATTACCCACCATCGGCCCCAAAACCGCTGGCAGGCTGCTGAATCTGTTTGGTGAAGACTCATTGGCCGAGATGTTGGCGGACAATGTGTATTCCTTCGTCAACCTGATGGATGAAGACGGTAATCTGGTGTTTTCAGATCGCCAGGCAAAGCGAATGGAGCGGGCACTGGCCACCATGGAGTTGAGTTTTGGTGATGGCCATTATCAAGCGACCGAGTTTGTGAAGCGCTATCTACCCAAGCACGCGTTTGATGTGTTGGTGGTGGATGAAGGTCACGAATACAAGTCGGGCGATTCCGCCCAGGGCATGGCCATGGCGGTGTTGGCGTCGCAGGTTCGCAAGACCCTGCTGCTGACCGGTACGCTGATGGCGGGTTATGCCGATGATCTGTTTTTCCTGCTGTGGCGCATTATGTCGCGGCGCATGCTGGAAGATGGATACCGGTATAACAATCGCGGCACCTTGGGTTCGGCCTCGATGGCGTGGATGCGTGAGCATGGCGTCCTCAAGGATATCTACAAGGAAACCGAGGCGGGCGATCACCGGACGGCAAAAGGTAAGCGCGTCACGGTGCGAACCTCCAAGGCACCGGGGTTTGGACCCAAGGGCATTGCCCGTTACATCCTGCCCTATACCGTCTTCCTGAAACTGAAGGATATCGGTCAGAACGTTTTGCCGCCCTATGATGAAATCTTTCATGAGGTGGCGATGACGGACGAAATGGCCGGTGTGTATCGGAATATGCAGCACAAGTTGTCGGACATGCTGAAAAAAGCGCTACGTTGCGGGGATCACACGCTGATGGGTGTGGTGCTCAATGCGCTGCTGGCATGGCCAGAGTGTTGTTTTCGGCCTGAACAGATCACGCACCCGCGCGATCGTCGAAACGTGCTGCACTTCAATGCGGCATTGTTCGGCGAAGGCGAGCCGACACCCAAGGAGCAAGCCCTGATCGACATTTGTCGGCAGGAGCGAGCCCAGGGGCGGCGGGTGTTGATCTACACCGTGTACAGTGGCACGCGGGATACCACGACCAGGCTCAAGACGCTGTTGGCCCGCGAGGGTTTTCAGGCGTCGGTGCTGAAGGCGACGGTTCCCACGGAAAAGCGGGAGGACTGGATCATTGACCAGGTGGATCGGGGATGTGATGTCCTGATCACCAATCCGGAGCTGGTTAAGACCGGTTTGGACCTGCTGGATTTTCCGACCATTGTATTTCTCCAGACGGGTTATAACGTATACACCTTGCAGCAAGCCGCCCGCCGTTCCTGGCGGATCGGTCAAAAATTCGCAGTCAGGGTGTATTTTCTGGGGTATCAGGATACGGCACAGATCCAGTGCCTGCGCTTGATGGCCAAGAAGATCGCAGTGAGTCAAAGCACATCAGGGGAGATGCCGGAATCCGGGTTGGATATTCTCAATCAGGAAGACGATTCCATTGAGGTGGCGTTGGCAAAACAATTAATTGCAGCCTAAAAAGCCCACCGTCTGACATTCTGTCTGACGGTGGGTTTCTCTTTTGGGCGAAGAGCGGACATTGGGATTGTTTAACTTGTGTACGCGCCAACACGGGAAAGCGGACTTTCTCAAAACCTTAGTGTCTACTTTTCTCGGGGAACTCGGTAGCATAACGTTTGAGCTCAGGCCGCGGCCCGTCAGGGCCGTCGTGCCTGCAGCGAATTGTTATGCGCGTACGCACCCATTTACCAACTCTCTCAACGACGCGAAACCATCTGGCCGAAATGAATCGCTCATTCCGAATATCAGCCCAACATCTACGCCAGCAAGAAACTCTTTGCACTGCATTTCACTCTGCGTTTCGCTGGGAAGCACAAGATAAGTCTTAGTGTCCTTTCCGCCGTACCTGTGCTTGTAGTACGCAAGCTGACCAACTGCCGAATACAGTTGCGCGGATAGAGAGGCCGATGTTTTTACCTCGAATATTGCCAATGCCGTTCCACTTTCGGTATCAACCAATGCAACATCTACGTTTCTATTTGAGAGAACAGTAACCCCGGCTACTTCAGAAACAAGCTTCTTCAGACTCCGCTTCAATGAATTGCATAGGGGCCCATGCAAGTACTCGTAGTCCTTTGGTTCCGACGCAGCCGCCTTCTTGCTGCCTTCGTATTCATCTGAATCACGCCAGGCCGGCATACTTTTGCCTGGAGCAATCTCCCTTACAACCTCACCCGCTTTGAACTGAGACTTCATATCCGAAACAGCGGCGACAAATTCCGCGATTTGGTCAGACATGCTGGGGGATCCAAGAGACGCGACTCCAATCATACTGGCGTCCTTGTCTCCGTCTCTAACGTCATACATCCACTTGCTGAAGTAGGCGCAGCTAACTTTCTTTGGAATTTTTCCCCGGTAAGCTGTAAATCCGCCACGATGGCAAATGAGAATCTCTTTTCCGCTCTTTACATATGCGCCAGACACCTTGCGATCCATTTGGTCTGGAATATTGATTTCAACGTCTGGAGCTAGCGTTCCGCCAGGATGATTTAACGCAAACAAATGCGCCTGCCTGCCATTCCATTTCTTAGGAATGGCAACAAGCAGTTGCCCCAAAGTTGTTGGAACTGTGTATGTCGTACAAGTCGCCTTTTCACCATTCGGAAACGCCCACTCAAGCGTCTTGCATTCTGTAGCCGAGGCAGCGATGCACTTCTTGAATTTGGAAACAGCGTCCTGCGCTTCCGCTTTGCTTGTGATTATCGTCTTCATAACGCCTCGCTTAGCGCATAACGCCCTGCACAGCGGAAAAGCGGAGCAGAGCCAATTTTTGGTACAGCGAGCGCAGCGAACCAAAAATTGGCGGCGCGTAGTTTTTTTTCGCTGCTGCTGATTGTTATGTGTGAACTTGTGCCTTATATTTGATTAATCATCTTTTCTATAATGTCTTCTTTTCTTTGGCCATCGACAATGCTCCATCTGGCCAGAGTTGACCAAATAAACTGTCCGATGTATTTGACATTGTCATCGGAATAAACACTTGAATTTCGTAGCCTGTATACATTCCCTGAAAAATTTTTGAAAAAAGCAAAAACCTTATCATCCGATATGTAGACGTTGTTGATCGCATGAGATACTTCATCAAGCAGAAGATCCATTTCAACAACAATGTCCCGCATCAAATTCTCATTACTCTGAAGCCCATTCAATGCTGCGTACCAATTAGCTTTTTCATTCGAATTATAGAATGACCTGAACTCAGAATGGCTGCAAAGCCTCGAAGGCAAATCGTATTCATATGAGGCACCAATCGCAGACAGTAGTATTCGATTAATTTCTTCCTTAAATTGGCGATAACGAATATCAAGATTATTCCTAAGAATCTTTCTTTTTTTCCTTTCTGGGATAAAGACCAGCAGAAACCAGAAGAATATACTTGTGAAGACGCCAATTGAGGCATCGAATATCAAGGAGTTTCCAGCAATTAATGCAGACCCGGAACTTGGTGCGCTTAAATTTCTGATAGACCCAGAAACTGGATCATCGCTGCTAGAGATTATTCCTATCAGCGAAAGAGCGAATAGAGATGTCAAAATGTACTTCAAAACCACCTCGAATATAATTTTAAAAAAATGGCCTCGTTAAATGTGTGCTACTCACACGCATTTAACGAGGCCCATTAATTGCAAGGGAGGAAATAATTCGATCCGTTATATTTTGGAGAAAGAATGATTGCGCTTCCAAATATGAGACCGTGAGCGTAAATGATTTAGCACCATCAAAAACCCTAATCAAGCGCACCCTAAAGATTCCGCTACCATTTAAAGATTTTCTATGATACTCAGTAACAAACGCCGTTACCCCATTAATCGATCGCTTTTCCGTCCCTTCCCAGCTGGTGACTATCATTCCTGACTTTTGTGTGGACTGAATGATCCCCGTTCTGATGCTCTGATCCAATTCATGAATATCAGAAATTGTTGCCAAAGTTGCATCTTTCTGAGTTATGTCTTTTGTCGGATAAAAGCGGGCATTAATAATTCCGGCAGTTGCGCCATCCACATAATAATTTGCAGCAAAGGGAAGATTTGAGTCGACATTTGGGAGGGCTTTTAAATCAAGTGTGGATTCAACCCATGTATCAAGCGTGATTCTTTGGTTGTTGGATATTAACACCCAGTTTCTTGGCAGCTCAATTGAAACTGTTTCAGGGATTATGATTTTTATTAAGTTGGTTTTCGCCGTAGCAAAACCTGCCAAAAGCAAAAAAACTGCTGCAAAAATTAAGTTAAAATATGACTTGTTCACCAATGTACTCCGCATGACTTTTCACACATAACGCTGGAGTTAAGCGGGCGCGCGTAGCGCGCT
>CAZBII010000237.1:0-5419 GCA_964491665.1 uncultured Moraxellaceae bacterium | reverse complement strand
CATGGTCAACGCCCACTGCGCCGACGCGCTGGTGTGCATTTCCAACTGCGACAAGATCACCCCGGGCATGCTGATGGCATCCCTGCGGCTGAACATCCCCGTCATCTTCGTGTCCGGCGGACCGATGGAAGCGGGCAAGACCAAACTGTCCGGCAAGCTGATCAAGCTGGATCTGGTGGATGCGATGGTGGCGGCCGCCGATCCCAACATCACCGACGAGCAGGCCGACATGTACGAGCGCAGCGCCTGCCCCACCTGCGGGTCCTGCTCCGGCATGTTCACGGCGAACTCCATGAACTGTCTGGCGGAAGCGCTGGGTCTGGCGCTGCCCGGCAACGGTACCGTGCTGGCCACCCATGCCGACCGCGAGCAGCTGTTCCTGCAGGCCGGCCGCACCATCGTCGAACTCACCAACCGCTATTACCTGCAGGACGATGCGTCGGTGCTGCCGCGCAACATCGCCACCCGCCAGGCGTTTGAAAACGCAATCTCGCTGGACATCGCCATGGGTGGTTCCACCAACACCATCCTGCACCTGATGGCGGCGGCGCAGGAAGCGGAAGTGGATTTCGGCATGAAGGACATCGACCGCCTGTCGCGCAAGGTGCCGCAGCTGTGCAAGGTGGCGCCCAACACGCAGAAATATCACATCGAAGACGTGCACCGTGCCGGCGGCATCATGGGCATTCTGGGCGAACTGGCCCGTGGTGGTCTGCTGCATACCGGTGTCAGCACCGTTCACGCCAAAACGCTGAAAGACGCGCTGGCGCAGTGGGACATCAAGGTCACGCAAAACGCCGACGTGGCGAAATTCTTCAAGGCTGGCCCGGCCGGCATTCCCACCCAGGTGGCGTTCAGCCAGGACTGCCGCTGGGATTCGCTGGATGACGACCGCGCCGAAGGCTGCATCCGCTCGGTGGAGCACGCCTATTCCCGCGAAGGTGGTCTGGCGGTGCTGCATGGCAATATCGCGCTCAACGGTTGCGTGGTTAAGACTGCCGGCGTCGATGACAGCATTCTGGTGTTCGAAGGTCCGGCGCGCATTTTCGAGAGCCAGGACGCAGCCGTGAAAGGCATCCTGAATGATGAAGTGAAAGCCGGTGAAGTGGTGGTGATCCGCTACGAGGGGCCGAAAGGCGGTCCCGGCATGCAGGAAATGCTGTACCCCACCAGCTACCTGAAATCGAAAGGGCTGGGCAAGGCCTGCGCGCTGCTCACTGACGGGCGGTTCTCCGGTGGTACCTCCGGTTTGTCCATTGGGCACGTGTCGCCGGAAGCCGCATCGGGTGGTGCCATCGCGCTGGTGGAGCAGGGCGACCTGATCCGCATCGACATCCCCAACCGCACCATCGACGTGAAAGTCAACGACGAAGTGCTGGCCCAGCGTCGCGCGGCCATGAACGCCAAGGGCAAGGACGGCTGGAAACCGGCGCATCCGCGTGAGCGCAAGGTGAGCACCGCGCTGAAAGCCTACGCTGCACTGGCGACCAGTGCCGACCGCGGTGGCGTGCGCGATCTGTCGCAGCTGGAAAAATAACGTCTCTCTTCAGGCGCATCGTGCCTGGTCCTGTTGCCACCCGAGGCTGCGGCTTCGGGTGGCTCCTTGATTTCTCTCCAGTTCCTTTTGCCAGCCATATTGCTGATGGCATTCCGCTGGCGGATTTGCCGGATTCTCTTACCCTTTAACAGTGCAATTTGCTGATCAGGGGTAGGGATATGGTGGTCTTGAATTTCCGGCAGAAAATGTACTGGCTGTGTGTGCTGGGTGTTTTGTCAGCGCTGGTTGTGGGCTGTGTTGGATACTTCGCCCAGTTGCGGGGGGAGGCTGCGATTGCGCAGAGCGTTGTCAACAGCGCGGCGCTGCGCAATCACCTCGAGGCCGACATGATGCACGATGCCATTCGCGGCGATGTGCTGGCTGCACTGCTGAGTGCCAGCGAAGGTCATGGTGACGGGCAGGAAGCAGTGCTGCAGGACTTCCGGGAACACGCGGACTGGTTCCGTCGCTCGGTGGAGGCCAATCGCCAGTTGCCCTTGAGCCGCGACATCGAGCAGGGCTTGCAGGAAATTGGACCCGCTCTGGATGCCTACATTCGCGATGCCGGCGAACTGATTGAAATCGCGGCGCGGGACCTGCCCGCCGCAAAAGCCAAACAGGCTGCATTCATGGCCAGTTTCAGCCAGCTGGAAGCGCGCATGGAAACGGCCAGCGACCTGATCAGTGCCGGAACGCAACAGAGCCAGACCAAGCTGCAGGAGGATCTGTCGTTCTATGAATGGCTGACCGTCGGCATATTGCTGCTGGCTTCCTGTGTCTTGCTTGCGGTTGGCAGCCGCATCATCAATCGCATTCTGCAGCAGCTGGGCGGTGATCCCGATTATGCCAAGGACATTGTGCAACAGGTCGCCAACGGTACGCTGAATGTCAGTATCCGCCTGCAGGCCGACAGTCATGGCAGCCTGCTGCACGCGATCGAGGACATGCGGCAGAAGCTGCAGCGGAATTTTGAGGAAATGGAGCGGATCGGGGCGGAAACACGGCGGCTGGCGGAGGAGTCGCTGCGGGTGCGGCAGGCGCTGGATGTCTGCGCTACCGCAGCCTTCATTGCATCGCCGGCCGGCGAGGTTGTCTATATCAACCAGGCGGGACAGCGCCTGTTCAGCGCGACGCGGGGCAGTTTTGTCCAGGCCGGTATTGCGTTGCCGGTGCAGTCACTGTCTGGCTGGAACATTCAGCCACTCCTGCAGGTTCTGAATCGTTCCCTGCAGCAGCTGCATGAGTCCTGCAAGCAGCGCGTCATCATAGCGGACCGCACCTTTGACGTGGTGATGACCCCGGTAATGGGGGCTGACCGCAGCCTGACCGGCGTGGTCCAGGAGTGGGTGGATCTGACCGAGGAGCTGGGCCGGCAGGCGCGTGAACGGGCAGTGGCGCAGGAAAATGCACGGGTCCGGCAGGCGCTGGACAATGTCACGGCGAACACCATGATTGCCGACTCCAGCGGCAACATCGTTTACATGAATTCGGCTGTGCTGGGCATGCTGAAAGCAGCGGAATCGGATATTCGCAAGGCCTTGCCGCAGTTTGATACCGGGCGTCTTCTGGGAGCGAACTTTGACGTGTTCCACCAGAATCCGGCGCACCAGCGCTCCCTGCTGGCCGGACTTACCGGGGCCTATCGCTCGCAGATCAGTGTCGGTGGCCGGACCTTTACCCTGGTCGCCAATCCGATCCTGAATGAGCAGCGGGAACGCATTGGTACCGTGGTGGAATGGGCTGACCGCACGCAGGAAGTGCTGATCGAAAATGAGCTGGCGCAGCTGCTGGGTGCCGCCAACGACGGTGATCTGTCCCGGCGCATCCCGCTGGAGGGCAAGCAGGGATTCTTCCTGACCCTGAGCCAGGGGCTCAACGAACTGCTTGCGCTGGCCGATGACGTGATCTCCAACGTCATACGGGTCATGGATGCGCTTGCGCATGGGCGGCTGACAGAAAAGGTCGAGCGCGAGTACCGCGGCATGTTCGACAAGCTGAAACAGGACACCAATGCCACCGTCGGCATTCTGGTGAATGTCGTAGAGAAAATTGCCGAGTCTGCGCAATCGGTCGCGGCGGGAGCCCAGGAAATTGCCCAGGCCAATGAGGATCTGAGCCAGCGTACCGAAGAGCAGGCATCGTCACTGGAAGAAACCGCTTCCAGCATGGAAGAAATGAACAGCGCCGTGCGGGAAAGCAGTGACAATGCCGCCAGCGCCAACCAGCTGGCTACCGATGCGTATTCCCGTGCCTGCAGCGGCGGAGAAGTCGTCACCCGTGCCGTCAGTGCGATGAGCGCGATCAGTGCTTCCAGCAAGAAAATTGCCGATATCATCGCGGTAATCGATGAGATCGCTTTCCAGACCAATCTGCTGGCGCTGAATGCGGCGGTGGAAGCGGCCCGCGCGGGCGAGCAGGGCCGTGGTTTTGCCGTGGTGGCCGGCGAAGTGCGCAATCTGGCCCAGCGCAGTGCAAGTGCCGCGAAGGAGATCAAGGATCTGATCCGCGACAGCGTGGGCAAGGTCGAGGATGGCACCAGTCTGGTAAACGAGTCCGGCGCGACTTTCAGTGAGCTGGTGGAGTCGGTGCGTGGTGTCAGCCGGATCGTGCAGGAGATTGCCAGTGCAGCCAAGGAGCAGGCGTCCGGGATTACCCAGGTGAACACGGCCATATCGCAGATGGACCAGATGACCCAGCAGAATGCGGCGCTGGTGGAGGAGGTGTCGGCCGCTGGCGAAACACTGACAGAGCAGGCACGCCACCTGCTGGAACTGATTGCGTTTTTCGATCTGGGCAAGACGGCGGCCAGCCGCCAGAGCGGCACGGTCAGGGCAGTGGGCAGAGCGCCGGCGCCCCGGCCGGCAGTGTCGCCCTCTGCGCCATCAGCCGCACGTCCGGTTGACGATGAGGAATGGCAGGAGTTTTGACTTGAGCCTGCATTGGTCTGCGCCAGACAGGGTTCCCGGGGTGTCGTTTCTCCGGGAACTTGTGTTATAAAAAATCCCTTCTTCCGCTGACAGGTTTTTCCCAATGGCGCTGCACCAACCCGGCATTCTGGCTCCGCTTCCCCCCGTCGCCCGCTACCTCACCTTCACCCACAAACCCGACACCGATCCCCGCGCGGTGCTGCACCAGCTGGCGCAGCAGGTGGACGGCGAGCGCGTGGTGGCCGGATTCGGGCTGAGCCTGCTGCATTACTGCGGCGCGAAGGTGAGCGGCATGCACGAAATGCCGGCCCTGACCGGCGCGGCGGTGGAAGTGCCGTCGACGCCGGCGTCGATCTGGCTGTGGCTGCGGGGCGCTGATCGGGGCGAGCTGGTGCATTTGAGTCGCGCGCTGAAGTCCCTGCTGGCGCCGGCGTTTGAGCTGCGCGATGCCATCGACAGTTTTACCTACCGTTCCAATCGCGATCTGTCGGGCTATGAGGACGGCACGGAAAACCCGCAGGACGACGAAGCCGAAACGGCGGCCATCGTCCACAACGACAAACCGGGCATGACCGGCTCCAGTTTCGTGGCGGTGCAGCAGTGGCTGCACAATCTGCCGCACTTTGAATCCCTCGCGCAAAAGGAGCGCGACTACATCATCGGCCGCCGCCAGAGCGATAACCAGGAACTGGCCAACGCGCCGGAATCTGCCCATGTGAAGCGCAGCGCGCAGGAGAGTTTTGCGCCGCATGCCTTCATGGTGCGCCGCTCGATGCCGTGGAATGATGCCACCCGCGAAGGGCTGGTGTTTGTGGCCTTCGGTCATTCGCTGTATGCATTCGAAGCCATCCTGCGCCGCATGGTGGGGCTGGATGACGAGATCACAGACGGCCTGTTCCGCTTCACCCAGCCAGTCAATGGTGCCTATTTCTGGTGTCCGCCGGTGCAAGACGGG
>CAZBII010000236.1:0-5480 GCA_964491665.1 uncultured Moraxellaceae bacterium | reverse complement strand
GATTGCCAATGAGGGTGAGCCTGGACCGGTGTTTGTGGAAGTGCCGGTGAACCTGCAACTGTTTACCGGCGAAGTGGACAGTCTTCCCGTCTGGCAACCCGCCGCGCCGCAAGCGCCATTGGTGGAACCGGCATTGGTGGACAAGGCCGCCGAGTTGCTGGCGCGGGCGAAAAATCCCGGCATTTTTGTCGGTTGGGGCGCGCGCGATGCCACGGATCAGGTGGCGCGTATTGCGGAATATCTGAATGCGCCGGTGAGCACCACGTTACAGGGTTTGAGTGTGTTTCCGGCCAATCATCCGTTGCACACCGGCATGGGGTTTGGTCCGTCTGCCGTTCCCGCCGCCGAGAACGCTTTCCGTAACTGCGATTGCATGCTGGCGATCGGCACACGGTTTGGCGAGATCGCGACAGGCAGTTTCGGGGTGAAAGTGCCGGAGAATCTGATTCATATCGATATCAATCCGCAGGTGTTCCATGCCAACTATCCGGCGAAAGTGGCGCTGGAAGGCGATGCGGCGCCCGTACTGGAATTGTTATGGAGTGCGTTGCAGAAATTGCCGGAGCCGGTCAATGAGCGCAACCTGATCCGCGAGCAGATCCGCAAGGACAAGGACGCCTATGAACAGGCGTGGCTGGGACACAACAGTGGTGATCGCGTCAATCCATTGCATTTCTTCCGCGCACTGCGCAAGGCGCTGCGTGACGATGATTTTGTGGTGGTGGATGATGGCAATCACACGTTTCTCACTGCCGAACTGTTTCCGGTTCACAAGAGCAAGCACCTGATATCGCCGACGGATTTCAACTGCATGGGCTATGCGGTGCCGGCGGTGATCGGCACAAAACTGGCGAATCCGGATAAACAGGTGGTGGGTATTATTGGTGACGGCGCCTTCACCATGACCTGCATGGAAATTCTCACGGCCACCAATCTGAAGCTGGGCAGCGTGTATTTCGTATTCCACGACGGCGAGCTGTCGCAGATTTCCCAGGCGCAGGAAATTCCCTACAACCGCAAGACCTGCACCGTGCTGAACGGACTGGATGTGTCGGGTGTGGCGCGTGCCACCGGTGCGCGCTTTCTGGCGCTGGAGCGCAATATCGATTGCGAGGATGTGGTGAACAAGGCGCTGCAGATGGCGCTGGAAAGTGTGCCGGTCATCGTGGACGTGAAGATCGATTATTCGAAGCGCACCAAGTTCACCGAGGGCATTGTCGGCACCAACCTGAAACGCTTCAATCTCAGCACCAAGGCCCGCTTCATCGGCCGGGCGCTGGTGCGACGGGTGACGGGCTGACCGCAGTGCCACTGTTTCGTGTTGCACATCAACACGGTGGCGCCGGAGCAGATATACTGTAAGGACACACCCCTTGCCGGACGGACATCATGGACCTCTCAACCCGTTACAGTGGACTGAATCTGAAATCCCCGTTGATTGCGTCAGCGTCACCGTTGACGGCGGAGCTGGCGTCAGCGCGGAAGCTGGAGGCGGCAGGTGTGGGAGCCGTCATTCTGCCGTCACTGTTTGAAGAGGTGGTGAAGGCCGATCCGGTGCAACTGCGGCTCTATGTGGACCGCATTGCCCGCTACAAGGATGCGCTGTCCATTCCGGTGATCGGCAGTCTGAACGGCATTACCGAGGGCGGCTGGCTGGAGCAGGCTGCGCGGCTGGAACAGGCGGGCTGTGACGCGCTGGAACTGAACGTTTATTACATCGCGGCCAACGTCAACGAGAGCAGCGATCACATCGAGCGGCGTTACATTGATCTGGTATACAAGCTGCGTTCGCACATCGGCATTCCGGTCTGCATCAAGCTGACGCACCAGTTTTCCTCCATTGCGCATCTGGTGAAGCGGCTGGAAGATACCGGCGTCGATGGTGTCGTGCTGTTCAATCGTTTCTATCTGCCGGATATCGACCTGGACACGCTCAGCATCAATCCCACCCTGCATCTGAGCACATCAGACGAGGCTTTGCTGCGAATTCGCTGGATCGCCATTCTGCGGGAGCAGGTGAAGCTGTCGCTGGGGGCAACCGGCGGTTTTCATGACACCAGTGACATTCTGAAAGCGTTGTTGGTGGGCGCCGACGCGGTGCAGCTGTGCAGCGTGCTGTTCCAGCGGGGCGTGGAGGAAGTAGAGCGCCTGCTGGAAAGCCTGCAGGAGTGGCTGCAGGCAAAAGGCTATCCCTCCGTGCAGGCGTTACGCGGCAAGATGAGTTACGGCAACCTGAAAGATCCGTCCGGCTACGAGCGCTCGAACTACATCAGCGTGATCGAGCACAACAGCTGAAACAAAGCGCGCTATTTCAGCGCGCTTTCCAGTTCCTCCAGCAGCAGTACCCGTGCCACCTTGTCCTGCAGTCCTGTCGGGTTGAGCAGTTTCACCCGTTCCAGATACGGAATGTATTTCTCATCCACCTGGCGATTGCCCTGCTTCAGCGCCTTCATCATGGCTTTGACCACCACCGACTTGCTTGCCGTTTTGGCCTTGATCAGTTTCAGGCTGCGGGCAATGACCAGCTCGTCGTGGGTAAAGTCCGTGCCGGCGGGGAAGGCGGGGAACAGGCCCTGATCCCGGTATTTCTTGATGATGTGTTCCAGCCGCTCGGGCGTGTTGTGGCGGAAAATTTCCGGAATGCTGTAGGTGGCCGGCAGCTTGCCCATCTGGATGGCTTTCTTCAGCAGCTCCGGCTGGAAGCGCGAGTCGGCAATGTTCAGCATGGCGCTGGCCACGTCACGGTCGCATTTCCCGCGCACATCTGCGATGCCGTATTCGGTAACGTAAATATCGCGCAGGTGGCGCGGAATGGTGGTGTGGCCGTAACTCCACACGATGTTGGATTGCGTGTGCGTGTCTTTCACCCGCGTGCTTTTCAGCATCAGGATCGAGCGGCCGCCTTCCAGTTCGTGCGCTTGTGCCACAAAGTTGTACTGGCCACCAACGCCGCTGACCACCTTGCCGTTGTCCAGCCCGTCCGAGGTTGCCGCGCCCAGCATGTGCGCCAGAAAAACCGTGTTGATGCCGCGGAATTTCAGCCGCTGCTGCCGCTTCAGACCTTCACTGCCATACAGTTGGTTCACATAGCTGATATTGGTCATGTTGATGGATTCCAGCATGGCGTCATCCATGCTGCGCAGGCCGTCGTAAAAAGACTGGGGCCCCAGGAAGAATCCGCCGTGCATGATGCGGCCGTGTTTCAGGCGTTTGCCCAGACAGGCATTGGCCAGTGTGCTGCGCTGGTGATCATCCAGAATGTCGCTGGAGAAACGCTGGCCATCCGGTGCAATCAGGGTCTGGTTTTCCAGCTGCAGTGCCGGCGCGAAAATGCCGAAATAATTCAGGAACTGGACATCGGCGGGTGTCAGGCGCGACTGGATCACGCCCTCGTGCAGCAACACATTCAGCGTGTCAGCGGCCAGCGCTTCATGCAGCTTGCCTTCATTCAGCAGACGCTGCAGCCCTTCATGTTCATACACCTTGCGTCGCAGGATGCCGTGGCGGATCAGCTCATAGAATCCGCTGACGAACATTTCGCTGTTGCCGTAAAGTCCCTGTGTGAAAGGCTCCATGCCGCCTTCGTTGTGGATCAGGTCGCCGAATTTCGACTCGATGCCGGTGCTGTTCAGAATGCCGCGATAGGCCGCGTTGTTTTTCTGCCGCAGCTCGCAGCCATACACGATTGCGTCGCCCAGCGAACCGATGCCGATCTGCAGGGTGCCGCCGTCCGCAATCAGGGCGCTGGCATGCAGGCCAATCATGTAGTCAACGGTACTGACCGGCATGTTGGGTGGCGCAAACAGGGTGGAATAGCAGGCCGGGTTGTCGATGATGATATCGAAATAGTCTGGCGTTACCTGGGCGTCGTTTACCATGAAAGGCAGATGCTCATTCACCTGACCAATGATCAGCATCGGCTTGCCCACGCCCGACAATTTGCGCATGGCCGGCATGATGTCGCGGGTGGTTTCCGGGTTGCAGCTGAGACTGTATTCATCCACACCCTCACGCTCGCGATGGGCGATCATCATGGCCAGCACATTGCAGCCGTGGCTGACAATGTCGCGCGGAGCATGGGTATAGTTGGTGCAAATGTAATTCTGCTGGGCCAGATCGTTATTCAGGAAAGAACCGGATTTGAAAAAGAATTCGTGCACATGCACGTTGGGTGGCAGCTGCCCCTTGCGCAGGTCCCGCAGGTAGTCCAGTCCGGGATAGTTGCCGAATACCCGGCTGAAAAACGGTTCCATGAAATTGCGCTGCACACCTTCACCGGGAGACGGTACTTCCAGCGACAGCGCGGTGAGAATCGTCAGGGACAGGGACGGATTGGCCTTCACCCGCTGGTAGAGCGCATTGACGAATTCCGGCGGTTTACCCAGCCCGAGCGGAACACCCAGCCGGATATCCGAGCCAATGGTTTCAATGATGATGTCGACGCAGCGTTCGACGGAATCGAGAATCTGGGGAGTGCGTGTCATGGTATTCCTTGTCCTTGTCGATCTGTTCTGATCATGTCAGCAAACCACGGGTGCCAACATGATCCCGATCAGATTTTCCTTGGAGGCTGTGTTACTCGGGGGTCAGTACCGGAACAACGGTAATGTGACGGGCTTCGTCGCTGCCGACCGGACGCTGGAACAGGTGTCCCTGCATGGTGAAACAGCCCAGGTGGGTGAGGTAGTTTTTCTGGGCCAGCGTTTCCACGCCTTCAGCCACCAGATTCAGGTTGAGGCCACTGGCCATCGCGGCAATGGCGTTGACGATGCAGGCGTCGCCGCTGCGTGTGCCATCGTCGATATGACGGATGAACGACTGGTCGAGCTTGATGGTGTTGATCGGCAGCTGATGCAGGCAGCTGAGCGAGGAAAAGCCGGTACCGAAATTGTCCACGGCAATTGAAAAACCAAGCCGGGTCAGGCGCTTCAGTTTGGCGGCAATCATGGTCTGGTCGCGAATCAGCAGCTGTTCGGTGATTTCGATTTCGATCTGGTTGGGCGATACATTGTGGCTCTGCATCGCGCACATCAGCATGTTTTCAAAATCCGGATGCTCTACCTGCAGCGGATTGAAGTTGATGGCAATTTTCAGAATCGGGTTCTGCCACTGCTGCAGATCCTCGCAGACCCGGTTCACCACCCAGGCGCCGATGTCGATCAGCTGTCCGGTTTCCTCGGCAATTTTCAGGAATTCGGATGGCAGCACCAGCCCCCGTTGCGGATGGTTCCAGCGCAGATAGGCTTCCAGCGCATACACTTCGCCGGTGCTGACATTCAGGATCGGCTGGTATTCCAGAAACAGCTCGCGATTTTCCAGGCAGGTGCGCAGATCCTTTTCGATCGACAGTTTTTCAACGAACGCCTGGTTCATCTGCTCGCTGAAGAACTGGAAGCCATTCTTGCCGTGGGACTTGGTGTGATACATGGCGATGTCGGCGTTCTGGATCAGCGCATCGATCTGTTCGCCATGATCCGGAT
>CAZBII010000235.1:0-5503 GCA_964491665.1 uncultured Moraxellaceae bacterium | reverse complement strand
TCTACCAACTGAGCTATTCCCGCTTAACCAAAAGCATGCGCTTTGTGGGTTGCCTATTCTACCTGCAAAGCCTTTTGAGTCAACCCAAAAGAAAGCTATTTGTTCTCAATGGGTTGGGGCGAACTGATCATTCCCTCAGGTCAGGCCAGGCCGCTTTCAGGTAGAGCAGCATCGACCACAGCGTCAGCACCGTGGCCGCATACAGCAGCAGATACGCCAGCCACACCACCCAGTTGCCCAGATCCGGCGCGTTGGCAATCAGGCCGGTGATGGCAATCATCTGCACCGTGGTTTTGACCTTGCCGATGTACGACACCGCCACGCTCGCCCGCTTGCCCAGTTCTGCCATCCACTCGCGCAGGGCGGAAATAGTGATTTCGCGCCCGATGATCACCATCGCCGGAATCGTCAGCAGCGGATTACCGTGGATTTCCACCAGCACCACCAGCGCCACCGCCACCATCAGCTTGTCCGCCACCGGGTCGAGAAAGGCACCCAGCTTGGTCATCTGCCCCCACTTGCGGGCCAGATAGCCGTCAATCCAGTCAGTGACCCCGGCCAGCGCAAAAATGGTTGCCGCCAGCAGCGGGCTCCACTTGAACGGCAGGTAATAGATGATGACGAATACCGGGATCATGACGATGCGTGACAGCGTCAGCAGGTTGGGAATCGTCAGATGGGCCGGTCGGCTGGCGTTTTCCTGCATGTAAGAATCTCAATGCGCGAATGGGACGTCCTGATCAGGCGGACTAGTCTAAACGTTGTGCAGCGCGGCATAAATGTCTTCGGCAATTTTCTTGCTGATTCCGGGCACCCGCGCTATCTCGGCCTGACTGGCCCGCGACAGCCCCTGCAGTCCGCCAAAATGCCCCAGCAGTTCCCGCCGCCGTTTCGGGCCGATACCGGGAATGTCCTCCAGCACAGACGTGGTCCGCTTCTTTTCCCGCCGCGCGCGGTGACCGGAAATGGCAAAGCGGTGCGCTTCATCGCGGATATGCTGGATCAGATGCAGCGCGGGAGAATCCCGCTCCAGTCCGAAGCCGGCGCCGGAATCCTCCAGAAACAGGGTTTCCAGACCCGGCTTGCGGGTCTCGCCCTTGGCAATGCCCAGAATCAGCACGCCCTGGATCTGCAGGTCCGACAGCACCTGCCGCGCCTGCTTCAGCTGGCCCTTGCCGCCGTCAATGATCAGCACGTCGGGCAGCTTGGCCTCACCTTTTTTCAGCCGGGTGTAACGGCGTTGCAGCGCCTGGTTCATGGCGGCGTAATCGTCACCGGCCTGGATGTCTTCGATATTGAAACGGCGATATTGGGTCTTCACCGGCCCGGAATGTTCGAACACCACGCAGCTGGCCACGGTGCCTTCGCCCATGGTGTGCGAAATGTCGAAGCACTCCAGCCGCTGCGGAATTTCATCCAGCCCCAGCGCGTCACGCAGGGATTCAAACCGCTGGAACAGGTTTTCTCGATTGGCCAGATGACTCGCCAGATGCTGCTCGGCGTTGGTCTGCGCCAGACGCTGCCAGCCGGCCCGCGCCCCGCGCCCGCCCACCGTGATCGCCAGCGCGCGACCTTCTTCCTGCTGCAGCGCGGCAATCAATGCGTCGGACGATTCGAATTTTTCCGGCACCAGAATCTGCTGCGGCAGATCACGCCCGGCCTTGTTGCCCAGATAATATTGCGGCACGAAGGCTTCCAGCACCTCGGCAATGGTTTCCTCCGCCTGCAACGACGGGAAATAGCTCTTGTGACCCAGCACGCGACCGCCACGCACATAAATGATCTGCACGCAGGCAATGCCGGACTGGATCGCCACACCAAACACGTCGGCATTGCCACTGTCGTTTTCCACGAACTGCTGCGACTGCACATGGGTCAGCGCCGCAAGCTGGTCGCGCAATTCCGCTGCCTGTTCAAACTGCAGGTTCTCCGCCGCGCTGTGCATGGCGCGATTGAGTTCGGCGTGAATTTCAGAATTCTTGCCTTCGAGAAACATCATGGTGTGGCGCACGTCGGCGGCGTATTCCTCGTCGCTCACTAATCCCACGCAGGGCGCCTTGCAGCGACCGATCTGATGCTGCAGGCACGGGCGCGAGCGGTTTTTGTAGAAGCTGTCCTCGCACTGCCTCACCTTGAAAATCTTCTGCAGGATGCTCAGGGTTTCGCGCACCGCCACCGCGCTGGGAAACGGGCCAAAGAAACGTCCCGGCAGATTTTTTGCGCCGCGATAATAGGCCAGGCGCGGAAATTCCTGCTTCGACAGATAAATGTAGGGATAGGATTTATCGTCCCGCAGCAGAATGTTGAACGGCGGCTTGAGGGATTTGATCAGCGTCTGTTCCAGCAGCAGCGCTTCGGTTTCGCTGAGCGTGACGGTGACTTCGATGTGGTCGATTTTCTGCACCAGCGCCCGCGTTTTCGGCGACTGCTGGTTGCCGCGAAAATAGGAGCTGACGCGGTTCTTCAGATTTTTGGCTTTGCCGACATACAAAATATCACCGCCGGCGTCGAGCATGCGGTAGACGCCAGGGTGCGTGGTCAGGGATTGCAGAAATGCGTCAATATCGATGGGACACCGCCTTGTGGAACGCGCTTACAGATTGTTGCGCACGGATTCCACGTCCAGCATGCCGTGACGCACGGCCAGCAGGGTCAGCTCCACGTCGCTGTTGATGCCCAGTTTTTCAAACAGCCGGTAACGGTAACTGTTGACGGTCTTGGGACTGAGAAAAAGCTTGTCGGAAATTTCCTGCACCTTCTGGCAGTTCACGATCATCATCGCAATCTGCAGTTCGCGCTCGGACAGCTGGTCGAACGGTGACGCCTCGGCTTCGGTGCGGAACGGTTTCAGTGCCAGCTGCTGGGCCACGTCGGGGGAAATATAGCGCTGGCCGGAATGCACCAGCCGGATCGCTTTTACCATTTCATCCAGTGCCGCGCCCTTGGTGAGATAACCGGATGCGCCGGCCTGCAGAAAGCGCGACGGAAACGGTTCCTCGCCGCAGGCAGTCACGGCAATTACGCGCACATCGGCGTTCTGGCGCAGCAGTTTGCGGGTGGCTTCCAGCCCGCCGATGCCGGGCATCTTGGCATCCATCAGCACGACATCGGGGGCGGCATCACGAATCAGTTTGAGGGCATCTTCGCCAGTGGCGGCCTCGCCAACCACCTTGAGTCCGGCGACATCCGCCAGCATGCGGGAGATTCCGGTCCGCACCAGATCATGGTCATCAACAATGAAAATCTTGATCACGCAATGCTCCGTATGAAAATGGGGGCCATCGAGAGACTGGGGCCATGAGTGCACCATTCTAACCCATTTTGACCGGGCCGGAATTCACGCTTTTGGGTGATTGTGACGCGTCAGTGCTGTCCGCACTGGTCCCGCAGGTGACGGCAGACGGAATCGTCCGGCACGGAAGCCAGACACTGATCCCACAGTGCAGCCGCCTGGGCAAAGTAACCTTGGCGGAATTTTTCCAGGGCGGCCAGATGCACCGGCAAGGTGGCCAGCTTGCCCGCTCGCTGCGCCGGAGAATCGGCATTGAGCACTTCAAACAGACGCACCGGCTCCCGCCGCCCGCGCACGGTCACCTCACCCAGCTCGCGCAAATCGAAACGGGAATCAATCATGATGGCATTGCGGGTATGTTCGGAAATGATGATGCGGGCGCCAAACTGCTTGGTAATTTCCTGCAGCCTGGCCGCGATGTTCACACTGTCGCCCAACACGGTGGAATCCATGCGGTCACTGGAGCCGACGGTGCCGATGATTACCGGCCCGGTGTTGATGCCGATGCCAATCTCGATGGGCGAATAGCCGGAGTTGGCGCGGTGACGATTGTACAGCGTCACTTCCTCCTGCATGCCAATGGCCGCCATCACCGCATCCAGCGCACTGCGACTTTCCGGCTCATAGCCCTGGTCATGTTCGAACAGCGCCATCACGCCGTCGCCCAGAAACTTGTCGATGAACCCGTTGTACTGGTGGATCACCTTGTCGAGCCGGGCGAAACAGGCGTTGAGAAAGTTCAGCAATTCCTGCGGCGTGAGCTTTTCCGACAGACTGGTGAAGCCGCGGATGTCGGCGAACAGTACCGAGATTTCGGCGTTCTCCGCCTTGCCCAGCTGGATATGTTCGATGCCCTCGCGTGCAATGCGGCGCAGGAACTGCTTGGGTACGAATTTCTCGAACATCTGCGCCATCGACACCAGTCGGCGCGAATGCGACAGCTGCAGGTTCAGCGCCGCCTCGCGTTCCGCCCGCAGCAGATTGATGCGATCCGCCAGCGCGAAGGAAAACAGCAGCACCTGGATGATGGTGCCAATCTGGAAAACATAGGCACCCAGCCACCAGTAATGAATCACGTTGAAGCTGTTCAGCACCCACACCAGAATCGAAACCAGCACACCCAGCCATGCCAGCAGGTAATAGCGCGCAGCCTTGAATCCGCGCTGCAGACACAGCGAAGCCGCCACCACCACCGACGCCACCGCCAGCACATACTGCACCGCCAGCAGCGATGCCGCCACGTAATGCGTCGCCACCACCACCACCGGAAAACTGGCAATGCTGGCCAGAATCAGTCCCGCAATCACATAGTTGACCAGCCGCGTGTTTTTCGGCGTATTCAGGAAGCTGCGCGCAAACAACAGCACGAAAAGCACGCCCAGCTCCGCGAACACCAGATTGCTCTTATTGTTCCACCAGGGCTGGGCCGGCCACAGATATTCGAAGCCCACACCTTTCAGCGAAATGGCAAATCCCAGCACACAGGCCAGATAGCAGATGTAGACGAAATAACTGTTGTCGCGGATCGACAGAAAAATAAAGCCGTTGTAGAAAATCATGATCAGCAGCACGCCGTAGAAAATGCCTTCCAGCAGCGTGTCGTGATGTTCGTTTTCCACGTAACGGGAAGATGACCAGAGCGTGGCGGGAATCTGCAGGGTGCCATTGGTCTGCACACGCAAATAAAGGGTAACGGGCTGGCGGGACGGCAGATTCAGCGCAAACAGCACAGCATGATGGTGAATGGCGCGCTGCTCGAACGGCACGGAATCACCGGAGCGCTGGCGCTGCCACTGGCCGGCGTCATCCAGCATGAACAGGTCGATCTCATCGATGGAACGACCCAGGCCCGCAATTTCCAGCAGCCAGGGCGTGCGGATACGATCCAGACTGGTCAATTCCACCCGCAGCCAGTACACCGCGTTTACATAGCCGAACGCCAGCGTCTGTTCATGGTTGGGTTGAAAGACAATGTCAGTGCGCGCCTGCGCGACGTCCTCGATCGTCCAGTTGCCGGTGGGATCTTCCGCATAACTGAGCACAGTGGCCAGGGGATAATGTCCGGCGCTTTCCTGCACCGCCAGCGTCCCCGCCGGCAGCCGGTTGGACACAAGGCAGAACAGCAGGCACAGCAGTACCGGAATCAACCGTCGCGAGCCGCGTTGACTTCCTAACATACTTTAGTCATCTTCCGGGTGCCTGTGGGACAAC
>CAZBII010000234.1:0-5565 GCA_964491665.1 uncultured Moraxellaceae bacterium | reverse complement strand
GGAAGCGAGGCGCGCGCGGCAGCGCGGGCAGCCGGCCAGGTGCGCGAGGCCGGGAATCGCACCACCCATGCCGTTGCCGCTGGCGCGACTGACAAATTCGGCGTAGGTGCGGTCGAACAGGTTGTCGATGCCGGCGCTCACCAGCGTGGTGTCGGAGGGCTTCCAGTTGCCGTTGAGCGAGAACACGCTGAAACCGGCGGACTCACCCAGATCGCGACCGACGATGGTGCCCATGTTCAGATCGTAGCGCTCCTGCCGGTCCACCGCGCGCAGCAGGCCGCCGACGCTCCAGGTGTCGCGCACGTAACGCAGGCCGACGCGTCCTTCCAGCGGCGGAATCTGCGCCAGCGCGGTGTCGTCGGTGCGATTTTCACCGCGCACCAGCGCCAGCGATGTTTCGGCGTGCCAGCGCTCGGTCAGCGCAAAACCGGCCCCCAGTTCACCGCCCCAGGTACGCGCATCCACGTTACGCACCGCGCCGAACATTTTCATCATGTTGCTGTAATCGGCGAGAATGTAATCCTCGGTCTCACCGTAGAACAGCGACAGCGAGACGTCGATTCTGTCAGCCTTGTACAACGCGCCCAGATCGAGCTGGCGCGTGGTTTCGTGCTCGATATCAAACGCGCTCACGCTGGTCATGCTTTCCTTCGCGATCAGTTCCCAGTAATCGGGGAAGCGCGCGCTTTCACCGTAGCCGGCGTACAGCGTCGTCGGCGCGCTTTCCAGTTCATGTTCGTAACGCAGGAAGCCGCTGCCGAGGGTCTGCTCGCGGGTCTGGTTGGCGGACGGATTCGCCACCGGCATCATGCGGCCCACCGTGAGGCGCTCGTCAGTGGCCTCCCAGCGATCGGAGCGGTAGCCGCCGAGAAGTCGATTGCGTTCGTCCAGAGTGTGCGTGAGTTCTGCAAACACGCCCATCTGTTCGATGTTGGCGTCGTCCACCCAGTCGCTGTAAATGCCGGACGCCGGTGCATTGCGCGAACGGTGCTCGTTGTACTGTGCGTCCAGGCCCGCCACCAGTGCATCACTGTCGGTCAGCGCCAGAGTGGAGGCAAAGCGGCCACCAGTGGTGTCGCGGGTGAGGTTGGCGTAACCCATCATGCCGGGCGTGCGCAGCTCCTGGTCATCCATGATGTGATCGACGCTGTTGTCGTAAATATTCGCTGCAATTTTTTCCACCAGATCACTCAGATTCTCGCGCTCGACGCTGAGATTGGCGCTGTCGCGGCGGAACTGGGTGCCATCCATGCCGCGATCCGCATACGCCGCTTCGCCGTCACTCAGCGCGCCCTGCAGTTCGATGCGCGTGTCGTCGTCCGGCGTCAGGCCCAGCGCCATCTGGCCGCTGTAGCGGTGATACTGGGAGTGCACGTCGTTGCCGTCGCCATCTTCATAATCGTTGGCGGTGGAATCGCTGCCGGTGAGCTGCACATAGCCCCGCGAATCGCCCGCCTGCAGATCGGCGAGCACGTCGGTGCGGTCGGCGCTGGCTGCCAGCGCACTGCCCTGAAAGCGCACGCCAGCTTCGTCGAAGCGCGCGATCTTGCGTTCGAACATGACGGTGGCAGCGGAATTGCCCGCGCCGTACTGCACGCTCTGCGGTCCCTTGATCACGGTGAGTTCGTCGTAGATTTCCGGATAGATGTAGGCGGTGGGTGCGTCCATGCGGGCGTTGCAGCCGCCCAGAATGTTTTCGCCGTCGATCATGATGCCCAGCCGCGAGCCGGCCATGCCGCGGAACAGCGCGTCGCCGTCGGTGCCGCCCTTGCGGGTCACGGCAAATCCGGGAATGGTTTTCAGGTAATCGGCGCCATCGTGGGCGGGCAGTGGCTGCTGCGGCACTTTCGGATCGGCCACCACTTTCAGCGGCTCGCGGATTTCATCGGCGATCACCACCACCGGCTCCAGCACGGCGGTTGCGTTGCCCTCCGGCGTGACGGGCGCTGGCGCTGCTTCTTCGGCCTGAACGCAGGTGGACGCCAGCGCTGCGATGGCCAGCGCCAGGGCGGTGTGTGAAAACGGCTTGGCAGACTGCTTCGACATGAACTTCTCCCCAACATTAAAAAAACTGGGGGAATGGTAAGCCTCAGGGGCGCAAGATCAGATGCGACATATTGTCGCGGGACAGCCGTTCAGTCCGGTGGCCCGATGCCGGCGTCCGCGCCGATGATCAGGCGCAGGCCATACTCAAACGTGGCGTCAAACTGATCCGGGGAAAAATAGCGGGAAGCGGCCGCCAGCGCCGGATAGCGCGCGCTGATGACCTCGTCCGCCACGGGATTGAGCGACGAACTGCCTTGCGCATACCCCGCAATTTCATCGAGTGTCGCGCCAATCAGGTAGTAGTTCATCACGCGGAAGAAACGCGCAGCCTGCTCCTGGGGCATTCCCAGATCCATCAAGACCCGCAACACGCGGTCCAGAAACGCCACCCCCGTTTCGGAATTCATCCGGTGCATCGAGAAAAACGGAAAAAAATGCGGGTGCTCATGGGCGATCCGTCGCCACTGGTACGCCATGAAACGGATCGCGTCCTGCCGCTGCATGCCGGCCTCGGGAAATTCAAACGAACGGATCAGGCGCTCAACCAGGGCATCAAGCAGTTCCGACTTGTTCTTGAAGTAGTTGTAGAGGCTCATCGCCTCACACCCGAGCCGGGCCGCCAGTTTGCGCAGGCTGAATGCCTCCAGTCCGCTCTCTTCGATCAACTCCAGCGCCGCCACCTCGATGCGCTCCCGGCTGAGCGCAGGCCGGCCGGCCCGCAGCTTCCCCGCCTTGTCTGACATGGTCATCTCCCCAGCTTGACAACTTACAGCGTAAGGATACACTGAACACAATACTTACGGCGTAAGTTTTTAGTCCGACCCCGCTAACGCTCACAGGTGACTGGCATGCGCAGACCCGACCGATTCCATGGCAACCTGTTCATTGCATCCATCATGGCCTTCCTGTGTGCCAGCGGGTGCGACAGCACGGCCAGCGTGACACCGGCCCCCGAATCCGCGCGGCTCACACCACGCCTGCAGAAGTGGCACGACGCCGGGGACTTCCTCGTCGTCAATGGATTGCGGGTGTATTACCAGACCCAGGGCAGCGGCCCGGCCCTGCTGTTGCTGCACGGCTACCCCTTCGGCAGCTACGACTTCAAGGACATTGCGCCGGTGCTCGCGCAGCAGTATCGGGTGATCATGCTCGACTGGCCGGGCATGGGTTTTTCCGACAAGCCGCACGCCCCCGTTTATTCGTTTGAACTCTACGTCGCTGTTCTCAACGCGCTGGCCGCGCAGCTGGGCGTTGTCGAGGCAGACATCATCGCCCACGACCTGGGTGTCAGTGTCGCGCAGGAACTGCTGGCACAGGCAGCTTCCAGCCGGTTCCGCATCCGCTCAATCGCCTTTATGAACGGCGGGCTGTTTACCGATACTTACCAGCCGCGCTGGATTCAGCGAATGCTCTCGCAATCGCCCGCCTGGTTCGGACGTCTGCTCAGCCGTCACCTCGGCCGCGCCTCGATCGAAACATCGGTGATCTCGGTCTTCGGCGCAAACACCCAACCTTCCGCCGACCTGCTCGACGACTACTGGGAACTGCTCAATTACCAGGACGGCAAGCAGATCGCCTACCTGCTCGGCAAGCTGGTGTTCGAGAAGGAAAAGCACCAGCACCGCTGGCTTCAGGCCATGCAGTCCACCGCTATTCCACTGGCGTACATCTGCGGGCCGGCCGATCCCAATTCAGGTCAACACATGGCAGAACGCTTCCGGCAGAGGCTGCCACATTCACCGGTCTTTCTGTTGCGTGACGATATCGGACACTGGCCGCAGCTGGAGGCGCCGCAGGAGGTGCTGTCTGCGTTCGCGCAATTCCAGCACGGCGTTACGCAAAGGCAGAGCAACTGAACCCCGATTTCCACCTGCGCGGCGCGGAACGGTCTGCGGACTTCGCCGCAAGAACAGCATTCACTGCCTGA
Organism: uncultured Moraxellaceae bacterium; assembly: GCA_964491665.1. GTDB lineage: Bacteria > Pseudomonadota > Gammaproteobacteria > Pseudomonadales > Ketobacteraceae > Ch67. The sequence continues at coordinate 1,592 of CAZBII010000234.1, read as the reverse complement.
CACCGAGGAACCACTATGACCATTTCGACGCACTGCCTTTTACCGCTGTTGTTTGCCGGCTGTGCCGGTCTGACGGCCTGCACCGGCATGCCGCCCGGCGCGCATGTGTATTCACCGGCGGAGAAGCAGATGCTGGGAGGAAGCCTGGGGGTGCCACCGGCCCAGCGGGATGCAACCGGCGAGGCACGGTATTGCTCAACCCGGTCCGGGCAAAAAAAACTGGCGCTGGACAGCATCGCCGCTGCCTGCGGCGGCGCGGACCGGTATTTCATTACCGGCGAACTGGTCGCGGATGCTGTTTATTCGGTGGGAATGATTCAAACGACCTGCCCGATGGGCAGCGGTCGCGTGATCTACTTCAATTGCGCTGGCAAGACACCACGCCAACTCTGACGGGAGGTTCTCGTGAATCATATCGGCAAGCAAAAAAACTGGTTTGTGATGGTCTGCCTGCCAGTGTTGCTGGGGCTGACATTGACGGCATGCGGAGTATCGCGCACAGGTGAACCCGTATTCAGCGTGAGCGCCGATGATGTGCAACCCGGCGAGCCGCTGGGCGCCAGTTTTACCGTCAGCGGCAGCGCGGGCTACGACCGGATCTGGAACGCAGCCATGAGCGCCATGAGCGATGGCATGACGGTCATCGAAAGCCACAAGCCAACGGGAACCATCAAGTCGCGCGCCGGCGCCGCTCCCGGCGGAAAAATCGTGGGGCTGTTTATTACACCGACAGCGCCGAAAGCCATCGAATACCGGATCGAAACCAGCAGTGTGACGCCGCTGGGATTCAACTCGCTGAACGGACGCGGCTGGGAGCCGGCGGTGGTGGAAAAATTCAATGCTGCGCTGCTTGTACCGGCCGCCCCGGCTGCGGGCCGGGCCAAAGAGGAAACGGTGGCCTGGATCATCCAGCAAACCCATCCCAACGTGCCGGGCCTGGGTTACTCGATCGAGCACGGCCAGTTCGTGCGGCTGCTCAACCTGTCGACACCGCTGGGCAATGCCCGGAGCCAGCACGCGATTCCCATCGCAAAGATCACCCGCATCCGTTTTATTCACACCGAAAAATATCTGTCCTACACGCTCTCCTGCGAGACGCCCTGTGTCGAGGTGGTCAATGAGGGGATTGATGGTCAAGGGAGTGGTGCGCAACAACCCCGTCAGTTTCTGTTTGAAATCTACCGAACGCTGGATTCCGGTTTTCCACCCAGAATGAACAGGGCGCTGCTGAAGCTGGTCGAGCTGCATGGAGGCAAAGCAGAACTTTCCCGTCAGGTCTCCAAACCGGAAAAAGAACCTTTCTGAGCGCGCGTGCAGCAAGGATAGGCCGGGCAAGAAAAAGGAGCCCGGACAATGTCAGGGCCCCTGCATTTGGCGGAGAGGGAGGGATTCGAACCCTCGGTGGACGTGAATCCACGCCTGATTTCGAATCAGGTACATTCAACCGCTCTGCCACCTCTCCGGGGATGCAGAATTTAGCCAAAGCCGCCGCCAAAGGCAAAGCATTTTGTGCCGCGCGGGACAAATCCCCCGCCTCACACCCCGACCTGGCGCGTCATGGCATGCAGCCGGTGGATCTCGCCGGTCAGCTC
>CAZBII010000233.1:0-5576 GCA_964491665.1 uncultured Moraxellaceae bacterium | reverse complement strand
AGCATCATCAGGCGGTCCGGGTAGACGATGGTGCCGGTATTGGTCACCACGCCGCGCATCTGCTCGACGAGATGTCTGGAAATCACCAGTCCCAGCCCGGTGCCACCGAAGCGGCGTGCGGTGGTGGTGTCGGCCTGGCGGAAGGCGCTGAACAGGGCGCGCTGCTGTTCCTTGGTGAGGCCGATGCCGGTGTCGGAGACGGTGACCTTGATGGTGGCCTGATTGTCCTTCTGGTCGTCCAGCATCACGCGCACCACCACTTCGCCGTGGTCGGTGAACTTGATCGCATTGTTCACCAGATTGGTGAGGATCTGTTTCAGCCGCAGCGGGTCGCCGAGGATACCGGTGGGCACGTCGGAGTAGAACAGGCTGACCTGCTCCAGCCGTTTTTCGTGGGCCATCGGCGCCAGCATGGTGAGCACGTCTTCCACCACTTCCTGGAAATTCAGCGGTACCTGGTCCAGCACCAGTTTGCCGGCCTCGATTTTCGAAAAGTCCAGAATGTCGTTGATGATGGCCAGCAGGCTCTCGGAGGATTTCTGGATGGTGTCGAGATAGTCGCGCTGGGTGAGCGAGATGTCGCTTTTCAGCAGCAGGTTGGTGAAGCCGATGATGCCGTTCAGCGGCGTGCGGATTTCGTGTGACATGTTGGCGAGGAATTCGGATTTGATGCGGCTGGCTTCCAGCGCTTCCTTGCGTGCCAGATCCAGTTCGATGTTCTGGATTTCAATCGTCTCCAGCGTTTCGCGCAGATCCTCGGTGGCCTGGTCCACGTTCTGCTGCAGTTCCTGCTGGCCTTCCAGTATCGACTGGCCCAGATGGTTCAGTGCTGCCTGCAGTTCTTTGAGTTCACCGTAGGCATCTTCTTCCACCCGCACTTCCAGATTGCCGCTGGTCATGGCGGACAGCGCCTGCTTGATGCGCGACACCACGCGGCCGATGCTGGAAGAGAAGTGCACGGCAATCGCGGAGTTGAGCGCAATCGCCACGATGATCACCAGCAGCATCGCCAGCAGGTTGCGGTATTTCTCCAGCACCAGATTGCTGCGGTCGATTTCCACTTCCAGCCAGCCGGCCTCGGCGCGATCGGTGGCAAGCGGGTGATAGGACGAGGCGGGGAAGATCGGGTGGATCACCCGCAGCGTGGTGTCGGTCAGACGGCTGATGCCGGTCTTGATGTGCTCCGGGGGTATCACCGGCTCGCCATCCGGTAACGGATGCATGCGGGGGCCGGCCTGGGTCATCAGGCGGCCGTTGGTGTCGTAAATGGCCACCGAACGCACGTTGTCTTCTTCCAGGATGCGCTGGGCGTAGAACGGCAGGGTGTGGCCCTGGCGCTGGGTCATGCTTTCGAAAATGCCGTGGGAGAACGCGGCGGCGATCATCTTGCCCTGGCTTTCCAGAGCGCGGTCCAGTTCGCTGAAGCGTTGATGGATCAGAATGCCCGCCAGACTCAGGCCGATCAGGATCACTGGCAGCGAGCTGATCAGCAGGGCGCGGGTGCGCAGGCCGGCTTCCCGCAGCGGCAGACCCAGTTTCTTTTTCGTGTCGTTTTTCACCAGTGCATCACCGCATTCCGGACGGGCATTTTTGTTCTAAGTATATGCCATCCTGCCTAACTTATTTATGGGGCCAATGATAGGCTCGCCCCCGGGTGCAGGGTACAATAGCCGCATTTCACTGGGGGCCGGACGTAGCGATGCATTATCCCACGATTGAAGACTTTGTAGGAAACACGCCGCTGGTGCGTTTGCAGCGGCTGCCGGGGGACACCACCAACACGATTCTGGTGAAGCTGGAGGGTAATAATCCGGCCGGTTCCGTCAAGGACCGTCCCGCGCTCAGCATGATCCAGCACGCCGAGGCCCGTGGTCTGATCAGGCCCGGCGACACTCTCATCGAAGCTACCAGCGGCAACACCGGCATCGCGCTGGCCATGGCGGCGGCCATCAAGGGTTACCGCATGGTGCTGATCATGCCGGACAACATGAGCGAGGAGCGTCGCGCCGCCATGTCCGCCTACGGCGCCGAGCTGGTTCGCGTGACCCAGAAGGAAGGCATGGAAGGCGCCCGCGATCTGGCGGAACAGATGCAGCTCGAAGGCAAGGGCATCGTGCTGGACCAGTTCGCCAACCAGGACAATCCGCTGGCGCACTACGAAACCACTGGCCCGGAAATCTGGCGCGACACCCAGGGCACCATCACCCATTTCGTCAGCTCGATGGGTACCACCGGCACCATCATGGGCACGTCGCGTTTTCTGAAAGAAAAAAATCCTGACATCCAGATCATTGGCCTGCAGCCGCAGGAAGGTTCCGCCATTCCCGGCATCCGCCGCTGGCCGGAAGCCTATCTGCCGAAAATCTACGATGCCTCGCGGGTGGACCGCGTGCTGGACGTCACCCAGAAGGATGCCGAGGAAACCATGCGCGCGCTGGCGGCGCAGGAAGGCATTTTCTGCGGTGTGTCGTCGGGCGGTGCCGTGGCCGGCGCGCTGCAGATTTCCCGAGAAGTCGAGAACGCCGTGATCGTCGCCATCATCTGTGATCGCGGCGATCGCTATCTTTCCACCGGCGTGTTTACGCCGCACTGATTGTGGTGCCATGAACGTACTGGTCTTTGATATTGAAACCGTGCCGGATCTGGATGGCGGTCGTCGCCTGTTCGGACTGGAAGGTCTGAAAGACGCCGACACCGCCGACGCCATGTTCCATCTGCGGCGGCAGGAATCGGGCAATGATTTTCTGCGTCTGCACCTGCAGCGCGTGGTCACCATTTCCGCCGTGTACCGCTCGCAGGACAAGATTGCGGTGTGGTCGCTGGGCGATGAGCATTCTGACGAGAAAACCCTGCTGGAAAAATTCTTCCACCTTATCGATCGCTACTCGCCAACGCTGGTGAGCTGGAACGGCAGCGGTTTTGATTTGCCGGTGCTGCACTACCGCTCCATGCTGCACAGTGTGGCGTGCCCGCGCTACTGGGATACCGGCAACGACGACAAGAATTTCAAGTGGAACAATTATCTCAGCCGCTATCACGACCGTCACACGGATCTGATGGACCTGCTGGCGCTGTACAACAACCGCGCCTACGTGCCGCTGGATCAGATGGCGTCGCTGCTGGGTTTTCCCGGCAAGATGGGCATGAGCGGCGACAAGGTGTGGGATGCGTTTCATCGCGGCGATCTGAAAGGCATTCGCGATTATTGCGAGACGGATGTGCTGAACACCTGGCTGGTGTATCTGCGCTTCCAGCTGATTCGCGGTTTTCTGAGTCAGCAGGGTTATGCCGATGAGCTGCAGATCGTGAAGGAATATCTGAAGCGCGAGGCGCACCCGCATTTCCTGGCTTTCCTGATGGAATGGGAAAGCGAAGAGAAGAATGGTTGAGGGTGCCGGCTTCGGTGCACCCACTTTCGTAACACGCAAAGCAGAAGAGTCAATGTCCAGGAAACACCGCAGAAAACCCGTGCCGCAAACCCCTGTGGCCATCCAGATCGATTCACTGGCCCACGATGGTCGTGGCGTCGGCCGCGTTGACGGCAAGGCTGTATTCGTCGATGGCGCGCTGCTGGGCGAGCGCGTGATGGTGCAGTACACCGAATGTCACAGCAAATACGACGAAGGCCGCGCCATTGAAATCCTGCAGGCGTCGGCGGACCGGGTGGAACCGCGCTGCGCCCAGGCCAATCTGTGCGGCGGTTGCAGCCTGCAACATATGAGTTCGCCGGCGCAGATTGCGATGAAGCAGAACATCCTGCTGGATCAGCTGAGACATTTTGGCGATCTGCAGCCGCAGGAACTGTTGCCGCCCATGACGGGTCCGGTATTCGGTTACCGGCGCAAGGCGCGGCTGGGTGCGAAATACGTGGCGAAGAAGGGTGGCGCGCTGGTGGGGTTTCGTGAAAAGCACTCCAGCTATCTGGCGCAGATCGACCAGTGTCATGTGCTGGTGCCGGAAGTGGGGCTGGCGTTTCCCGAACTGAAAAAACTGATCGAATCGCTGCAGCAACGCGAACAGATTCCGCAGATCGAAGTGGCGCAGGGCGATGACGCTACCGCGCTGGTGGTGCGTCACATGCGGCCGCTGCCGGACACTGATCTGCAGGCATTGGTGCAGTTCTGCCAGCCGCGCAATTTCCACCTGTATCTGCAACCGGCCGGGCCGGACAGCATTCACAAGGTGTGGCCGGCGGACAACGATCTGCGCCTGCACTATAAGCTGGAGGATTTCGGCCTCACCCTGCAGTTTCATCCCACCGATTTCACCCAGGTGAATCCGGCGATCAATCGCAAGATGGTGAAGCAGGCCATTGAATTTCTCGATCCGCAACCGGGCGAGCGCATTCTCGATCTGTTCTGCGGTCTGGGGAACTTTACCCTGCCGCTGGCGACCAAGTCTGCGCATGTGGTTGGCGTGGAAGGTGATGAAGCCATGGTGGTGCGTGGCCGTGAAAATGCGGCAGCGAACCATCTTTCCAACGTGGAATTCTTCGGCGCCGATCTGACCAAGGCATTCGACGGCCAGCCCTGGGCGCACGGCGGATTCGACAAGATCCTGATTGATCCGCCCCGTTCCGGCGCACTGGAAATTGTCAGCAAGATGACGGTGTTCAAACCGAAACGCATCGTGTATGTGTCGTGCAATCCCGCCACGCTGGCGCGCGATGCCGGTGAACTGAAAAAGCAGGGCTACAAGTTGCTGAAAGCCGGTGTGATGGACATGTTCCCCCACACCACCCACGTGGAATCCATTGCAGTCTTTGAACCGGAATAAATCATCATGGTAACTGTGCGCAACAATCCGGTGGTTCGTGAAGATGGCAGCATCGATCTGCAGGCCTGGATCGAGCATCTGAAAGAAAAGGTCGAGATCACCGACGAGGAAGGTCTGCTGAAGCTGGCGGAATACAGTCGCGATCTGAAAGACAAGACGCCCAATTCCCAGAATGTCTGGGCCGATTCCGCCAGCAGTTTCATGACCGGTCTGGAGATGGTGGAAATTCTCGCTGACCTGCGCATGGATACGGATTCGCTGCAAGCCGCCGTGATTTACCGCGCGGTGCGCGAACGCCAGACCACGCTGGAAAATGTCAGCCGCATGGCCGGCACCGGCATCGCCAAACTGATCGAGGGCGTGCTGCGCATGGCGGCGATTGCCGCCGTGATGAATCCCGAGAAAAAAGTGGTGCTGGGGCAGGCCACTGACCAGCTCGACAACCTGCGCAAGATGCTGGTGGCGATGGTGGACGACGTGCGCGTCGCCCTGATCAAACTGGCGGAACGGACCTGTGCGATCCGCGCCGTGAAAACCGCGCCGGAAGACAAAAAGCAGAAAGTCGCGCGCGAGGTTTTCGACATTTACGCGCCGCTGGCGCACCGGCTCGGCATTGGCCATCTGAAGTGGGAGCTGGAGGATCTGTCCTTCCGCTACCTGCAGCCGGAAGCCTACATGCGCATCGCCAAACTGCTCGATGAAAAACGCATGGACCGCGACAACTACATCCGCAATGTGGTGAAGCAGTTGCACGACGCGCTGGCGCGCATGGGCATCGAGGCGGAAATCAGCGGGCGTGC
>CAZBII010000232.1:0-5812 GCA_964491665.1 uncultured Moraxellaceae bacterium | reverse complement strand
CCCATGGCGCCGGCGTAGGAACCCTTGGCGGTCAGCAGGTCGATGTGGGCTTCGTCCTTCAGGTGCAGGAACTCCTTCAGTTCGCTGCGGAAGAAGGGCGCGCGCGGCGGATAGTCGAAGGCCAGGGTGGCCAGGGCGTCGATTACCCGGTAGTTGCCCTTGTGTTTGCCGTAGCGGGTTTCAACGCCAATGATGGCCATGATGATGTAGCGGGAGACGCCGAATTCTTTCTCGGCCCGCTCCAGTGCGGCGGCGTGGGTCTTGTAGAACTCGACACCGCCGTCGATGCGGTCCTGGGTCATGAAGATGGGGCGGTACTGGGCCCAGGTCTTGGTTTTCTCGGCCGGCCGGGCGATGGCTTCCAGGATGCTGTCCTTGCGGCTGGCGCTGGCCAGCAGGGCTTCCAGGTCAGGTTTGCTGAATTTGCCTTCCTGCACCACTTCGGCGATGAATTTGCCGGCCTCGGGGTGGGACAGATAGGACGGTGGCACGGCATCTTCGGCCTGGGAGACGCCGGCCAGCAGCAGGCCCAGCAGGGGCAGTCGCAACAGCTTTGCCAGTTTCACGCAGATCTCCCCCACCCATGCATTCTTTGTGCGAATAAGCTTTCCAAACGGCTGATTCCCTGACATTTTTTTGTCCTGATCTGGCCTAAGCCTCGGTTATAAAAAGCGTGCCGTCAAGCGCGCGGTATCACGTTGCCAGTAATTTGCGGTGGGTCTGGATCGACATGAGGATGCCGAAGCTGGCCATCAGCGTCACCACCGAGGTGCCGCCGTAGCTGATCATCGGCAGTGGCACACCCACGATCGGCAGGATGCCGCTGACCATGCCCATGTTGACGAAGACGTAGACGAAAAAGGTCAGCGTGATGGAGCCGGCGACCAGACGGGAGAAGGTGTCCTGCGCGTTCATGGCGATGTACATGCCGCGGGCGATGATGGCGAAGTAGATCAGCAGCAGGGCGCACACGCCCACCAGGCCGAACTCTTCCCCCAGCGCGGCGATGATGAAGTCGGTGGAGCTTTCCGGCAGGAAGTCCAGATGCGCCTGGGTGCCGTGCAGCCAGCCCTTGCCGTCGATGCCGCCGGAGCCGATGGCGGTCTTGGACTGGGTGATGTTCCAGCCGGCGCCCCAGCGGTCGGCTTCCGGATCGAGAAAGGTGAGCACGCGCTTGCGCTGGTAGTCGTGCATCACCATCCACAGCGCGGCGCCGGAGGGAACAGCGGCCACGATCAGGCCGGCAATGTATTTCCAGCTGAGGCCGGACAGGAACAGGGCGATGAAACCGGCGCTGGCGATCAGGATGGCAGTGCCCAGGTCGGGCTGCTTGGCCACCAGGACCGTGGGCACCATCATCAGCACCACCGCCAGCAGCACTGGTTTCCAGCCCGGCGGCAGCGCCCGTTCCGACAGGTACCAGGACACCATCATGGGCACCATCAGCTTCATGATTTCCGACGGCTGGAAGCGCCCCAGACCGGGCACGGACAGCCAGCGCTGGGCGCCCTTGGCATGAGTGCCCATCACCAGCACGGCGATCAGCAGGATGGTGCCGCCGGCGAAGATCCAGGGGGTCCAGCGCTTGTAGGTGCGCGGGGGAATCTGCGCCATGAACACCAGCACGGCAAAGCCGATGCCGAAGCGGGTGACCTGCCGCAGCAGGGTGTCCATGCTCTGGCCGCTGGCGCTGTAAAGCACGAACAGGCCGACGCTGATCAGCACCAGCAGGCCGCCCAGCAGGGGGCCGTCGATATGGATGGCCTGCAACAGGCTCACCCGGCGGTGGGAGGGCGAGCGCAGGGCGTCCATGAAGGGGAAAGGATTGTTCATGGGACGGGAATCTCCAGCCGGTTGTTGCTGACCTTGTCCTGGGCCAGCGACTCGAAATAGGCATCGATCACCTTGCGGCCCACCGGCGCCGCCGTGGAGCCGCCACCACCGCCGTTTTCCACCAGCACCGCGATGGCGATCTGGGGATTCTCCACGGGCGCGAAGCCAACGAACAGGGCGTGGTCCTTGTGCCAGTCCTTCAGCTTGCTGGCGTCATAGGATTCGTTCTGCTTGATGCCCACCACCTGCGCGGTGCCGGTCTTGCCCGCCATCTGGTAGGTAATGCCGGGGGCGATGCCCTTGGCGGTGCCGGACGGGCTGTGAATCACGTCGTGCATGGCGTCGATGGTGCGATCCCAGTTGGACGGGTCTTTCAGCTCGATGTTCCCCAGCGGCACCGGATCGGTCACCGGTTCCTCCTGAATGCTTTTCACCATGTGGGGCTTCACGATGCGGCCCTTGTTGGCGAGGATGGCGGTGGACAGCGCCAGCTGCAGCGGCGTGGCCAGCATGTAGCCTTGGCCGATGCCGGTGATGAGGGTTTCGCCGGGATACCAGCTCTGGTTGTACTTGGCCTTTTTCCAGAATTTGGACGGCATCAGGCCGGGGCCTTCGCCGGTGACATCGACGCCGGTCTTCTTGCCGAAACCGAACGGCACGAAGAAGTCGTGGATGCGGTCGACGCCCATCTTGAACGCCAGGTCGTAGAAGTAGGTGTCGCAGGACTGGGTGATGGCGGTGCGCAGGTCCACAACGCCGTGGCCCCATTTCTTCCAGTCGCGGTAGTAGTGGTTGTCGTTTTCCAGCTTGTAGAAACCGGGATCGTAGATGGAGCGGCCCCAGTCGGTGAAGCCGTAGTTGAGCCCCGCCAGCCCCATGATCGGTTTGATGGTGGAGCCGGGCGGATACTGGCCCTGAATGGCGCGGTTGTAGAGCGGGCGGTCGCGGGAGGTCTGCAGGTCCTGGTAGGACTTGTAGTCGATGCCGGTGACGAACAGGTTGGGGTCGAAGCCGGGTACCGAGGCGAAGGCCAGCACGCCACCGGTGGCCGGTTCAATGGCGACGATGGCGCCGCGACGGCCTTCCAGTGCCTTGTAGGCCGCGATCTGGGTGGGCAGGTCCAGATACAGCATCAGATCCTTGCCGGGGCCGGGATCGGTGTTTTCCAGAATGCGGGTGACGCGGCCACGGGCGTCGGTTTCGATGGTGCGGAAGCCCACGGTGCCGTGCAGCACGTCCTCGTAATAGGCCTCGATGCCGGTCTTGCCTACGTGTTCGGTGGCGCTGTAGTTGGTGGGGTCGAGAGTTTTCAGTTCCTTCTCGTTGATGCGCCCCACGTAGCCCACGGTGTGGGCCAGGATTTCCACCCAGGGGTAATGCCGCACCAGCGAAGCCTCCAGCGTCACGCCCGGCAGGCTGTGCTGGTTGATGGCGATGATGGCGATCTCTTCCTCGGTGAGCTTGAACTTGAGGGCCACCGGTGTGTACGGACGCTGGCGCTGCTTCATGCGCTTGCGGAAACGGTCGGTCTGGGCGTCATCGAGCGTGATCAGGGTGCCCAGGCGCTGGATGGTGCCTTCGATGTCGGGACACTGTTCTTTCAGAATGCTCAGCGCGTAGCTGGGCCGGTTGTCCGCCAGCAGGGTGCCGTTGCGGTCCATGATCAGGCCGCGGGTCGGTGCGATCGGCTCCACCGTGATGCGGTTTTCGTCCGCCATGGTGCTGTATTTTTCGTACTGGATGATCTGCAGGAACACCATGCGGGCCACCAGACAGCACATCAGGATGACAACGAACAGCAGCGCCACGACACTGCGTCGGGCGAACACGCGGGTTTCGCGGTAGTGGTCTTTCAGGGTTATGGGTTTGGGCATGGTTTACCGGTGGTAGGGGTGGCCTTTGAGAATGGACCACGCCCGGTACAGTTGTTCTGCCATCAGGACTCGCACAAGTGGATGCGGCAGGGTCAGGTCCGACAGCGACCAGCTTTCCCGCGCCGCGCTGCGACACTGGGGCGCCAGCCCTTCCGGCCCGCCGACCAGCAGCGCCACATGGTTACCCTGTTGCATCAGTTTTTCAAGCTGCTGCGCCAGTTTTTCCGTGGAGAGACGCTTGCCCTGCACATCCAGTGTGATGACGTAATCATTCGGATGCAGCGCCGCCAGCATCAGTTCGCCTTCCTTGTCGGTGATGCGGTCGACATCGGCATTCTTGCCGCGCTTGCCGGCGGGAATTTCCACCAGTTCCAGGGTGAGATCCTGGGTGAGACGCTTCTGGTATTCCGCGAAGCCTTCGTTCACCCAGTCCGGCATTTTGGTGCCCACGGCGATCAGTTTGAAACGCATCGGCGGTTCAGCCCTGCGCGCTGTCGGGGCTCATGCTCCAGAGTTTTTCCAGATCGTAGAAACGGCGGCTGTCCGGCAGGAAGATGTGGACGATGATGTCGCCCAGGTCCACCAGCACCCATTCCGCGTCGGCTTCGCCTTCGGTGCCCAGCGGCTTCACGCCGGCTTCCTTCACCTTTTCCCGCACGCGGTCGGCAATCGAACGCACGTGGCGGTTGGAGGTGCCGCTGGCGACGATCATCAGGTCGGCGATGCTGGTGAGGGGTTTGACATCGAGTACCACGATGTCCTTGGCTTTCATGTCCTCGAGGGCGTCGATCACGACGGCTTTGAGCTGGTTCAGATCAGTCATTGGCGGGGTCTGCTTTCCTGTCGCGGTAGAGTTCATGTTCTTCAATATAGGCCCAGACGGAGTCGGGCAGCAAAAAACGCGGTGAAATGCCCTGGGCCATCTGCCGGCGCAGGTTGGTGGCCGAGATGTCGAGGGCGGTGGTTTCATACAGGCAGATGCTGCCTGCGGTTTTCTCCAGCAGCTGGGTGCTGTGCACCTGGCGGGCTTCCAGCAGTTTGCCTTCATCCGTGGTGATATTGGGCACCTGCGAGCCGGGGCGCTGCGCCACCCACAGGTGCGCCAGTTCCAGAATCCGCTGCCAATGATGCCAGGAACAGAACTGGTTGAACGCATCCATGCCCATGATGAACACCAGCGCCACCTGATTGCCGACCTGCTGCCGCAGATGGCTGAGCGTGTGCACGCTGTAGGAGGGCTGGTCGCGGCTGATTTCCCAGTCGTCCACCACGAAGCCGGGCACATTGGCGCAGGCCAGCCGCGCCATGGCCAGCCGGTGCTGCGCGCTGCTGTTGGGGCTTTCCCGGTGCGGCGGCAGATGGCAGGGAATCACGCGCAGCTGCTGCAGGCCGAGTCGGGTGGTAGCTTCCCAGCCCAGCCGCAGGTGACCGTTGTGGATCGGATCGAAAGTGCCGCCGAGGACGCCAACGGCGTTAACGGCGGACGTGGCCATCACCCAGCACGACGTATTTCTGCGAGGTCAGCCCTTCCAGCCCCACTGGTCCGCGCGCGTGGATCTTGTCGGTGGAAATGCCGATTTCCGCGCCCAGGCCGTATTCGAAACCGTCGGCAAAGCGGGTGGAGGCATTCACCATCACCGAGCTGGAATCCACTTCGGTGAGGAAGCGCCGCGCCAGCGTGTAGTTTTCGGTGACGATGGCGTCCGTGTGTTGCGAGCTGTAGGTGTTGATGTGGTCGATGGCGGCGTCGAGATCGTCAACGATGCGGATCGACAGGATCGGCGCCAGGTATTCGGTTTTCCAGTCTTCTTCGGTGGCGGCGTTGCAGCTGATCAGTTTTTGCGTGCGCTCGCAGCCGCGCAGTTCCACACCTTTGGCGGTGTACTGGTCCGCCAGGGTGGGCAGCACCTTGTCCGCCACGGCGCTGTGCACCAGCAGGGTTTCCATGGTGTTGCAGGTGCCGTAGCGGTGGGTCTTGGCGTTCATGGCGATGGCGATGGCCTTGTCCAGATCCGCCTCGGCGTCGATGTAGACGTGGCAGATGCCGTCGAGGTGCTTGATCACCGGCACGCGGGCGTCGCGGCTGATGCGCTCGATCAGGCCCT
>CAZBII010000231.1:0-5825 GCA_964491665.1 uncultured Moraxellaceae bacterium | reverse complement strand
CACCATCGCTGCAGCCACCTTTCTCACCTGGTCGAATATCGAAGCCAAGCGTCTGCAGATGAAAGGCTGGATCGTGATTCCGTTCATCACGCTGGGGATTGCACTGGCATTTGCGTTCCCGCTGTTCCTGCTGCTGCGGGAACGCCATCTGGCGCGACTGAAGGCCGCGCCGTAACGGGCGGGGCAACGCAAGGCGGGAAACTAGCGAACCTTGCCAGGGATGAAGGGTTTGCCGCTGACGCCCGCTTTGACGCTCGTCACTTCACCGCCCGCCTTCAGAAACGCCCGGGTCTGTTCCGCGATGGACTGGCTGGTTTCCTTGCGGGGGCCGTCATTGATCTTTGATTTGGCTGGCTTTTTGAGTGCGGGCTGCTGGTTTTGCGGCTGCATGATGGGCGTCGCTCGGGAAGAAAGTGAGCCCCATAGTACGCCCATTGCCGCCTGATTGCTCCACAAATGACGCGAATCAGCCCGGCACCGCCGCCAGCGCCCGGTGCAGATGCGCCACGGCGGCGTCCACATCCTGCAGCTTGTCGAGTCCGAACAGGCCGATGCGGAAGGTCTGGAAATCCGCCGGCTCGTCGCACTGCAGCGGCACGCCCGCCGCCGTCTGCAAACCCAGGTCGATGAATTTCCTGCCGTTCTGGATCAGCGGATCGCGCGTGTAACTCACCACCACGCCGGGTGCCTCGAAGCCCGGCGCCGCCACGCTGGCAAAACCCTTTTCCTGCAGCAACGCACGCACCTTCTGCCCCAACTCCCACTGCTGCGCGCGCAGTTTTTCAAAGCCGCAGGCCTGGGTTTCCAGCATGGCATCGCGGAACGCGGCCAGTGCGTCGGTAGGCATCGTCGCATGATAGGCATGACCCCCGTTTTCATAGGCGCGCATGATCTGCAGCCATTTCAGCAGGTCGCAGGCGAAACTGCTGCTGCGGGTGGATTCGATGCGCCGCGCCGCCTCTTCCCCCAGCATCACCAGCGCACTGCACGGCGACGCGCTCCAGCCTTTCTGCGGCGCGCTGATCAGGATGTCGATGCCGTTTGCCTGCATGTCCACCCAGATGGCGCCGGAGGCAATGCAGTCCAGCACGAACAGGCCGCCGTGTTCATGCACCGCTGCCGCCACCGCACGCAGGTAATCGTCCGGCAGGATGATGCCCGACGCGGTTTCCACATGGGGCGCAAACACCAGATCGGGTTTCTCGCGGCGGATGGTGGCCACCACTTCGTCGATCGGCGCCGGCGCAAACGGCTGCTGCGAACCGGCGGCAACGGGCCGCGCCTTCAGCACGATTTCCTGCGCCGGAATCTGCCCCATTTCGAAAATCTGGCTCCAGCGGAAACTGAAAAAGCCGTTACGGATCACCAGACACTTTTTGCCGCTGGCAAACTGCCGCGCCACCGCTTCCATGCCGTAAGTGCCGCCACCCGGCACCACCGCCACGGCGTGGGCGTGATAGACCTGTTTCAGCGTGGCGGAAATGTCGCGCATCACCTGCTGGAAATACGCCGACATGTGATTGAGGGCGCGATCGGTGAAAACGACGGAATATTCAAGCAGGCCGTCCGGATCGACGGCGGGGTACTGGATGGACATGGAAGGCTCCGCAAACAGGTTCAGCAGGGAATGGCCTAGCTTCCCACAACCAGCGTTACGGTTAAACCACTGCGTTGCCGCTGCGCGCGTTCAGCCATGCCCGCCGCGCCGGTGCACACATTTGCCGGCGGCGTAAGTGGCCTGCACCAGCCGGTCGTCACCGAGGGTATTCAGCACGAACAGCAGATCGCGCACCGACTTGCACTGCTGCAGGCGGAAGGTGAGAAACGGTGTGGCATCCAGATCGAGAATGGAAAAATCCGCATCCTTGCCGGACTGGAAATTGCCGATGCGGCTGTCGAGCTGCAGCGCCGCCGCACCGCCCAGCGTCGCCAGATAAAACGCCTGCAGCGGGTCCAGCGTGTGACCCTGCAAGTGCTGCACCTTGTAAGCTTCATCCATGGTGCGGAACAGGGAGAAACTGGTGCCGGCACCCACATCCGTGCCCAGCCCCACCTGCACGCCCTGTTCGCGCAAACGCTGGTAATCAAACAGGCCCGAGCCCAGAAACAGGTTCGACGTGGGACAGTGCGCCACCACCGAACCGCTCTGCGCCAGCCGCACGCATTCGTCGTCACACAGGTGAATGCCGTGGGCAAACACACTGCGCTCGCCCAGCAGTCCGGCCTGATCGTACACATCCAGATAATGCTGCGCAGACGGAAAAAGTTCCCGCACCCATTGCAGTTCACCGGGATTTTCCGCCAGATGGGTCTGCAGATACACGCCGGGATATTCCCGCAACAATTGCGCTGCTGTCTGCAACTGTTCCGGCGTGGACGTGGGCGCGAAACGTGGCGTCACGGCGTAATGCAGGCGATCAACGCCGTGCCAGCGTTCGATCAGCCGCTGCGACTGCGCATAACCGGTCTGCGGCGTGTCGAGCAGTTCCGCCGGCGCGTTGCGATCCATCAGCACCTTGCCGGCAATCATGCACAGGCCACGCTCTTTCGCGGCGGCAAAAAATGCGTCCACCGACTGCGGATGCACGGTGCAGAACACCATCGCGGTGGTGGTGCCGTTGCGCAGCAGTTCCTGCAGGAAAATGTCGGCGATGGCGCGGGCGTAGTCCGGATCGCGGAATTTCGCTTCGGTGGGAAAGGTGTAGGTGTTGAGCCAGTTGAGCAGCTGCTCGCCGTAGGAAGCGATCATTTCCGTCTGCGGATAATGCACATGGGTGTCGACGAAGCCGGGAATGATCAGGTGATTGGGATATTCGCGCACGCTGACCTGATACGGCAGCGGCAGCAGCTGGTCCGCCGGCCCCACCGCACGGATCACACCGTTCTGCACCCAGAGGATGCCATCCTCGTAGAACTGCACGGCAGCGTCACCGGCCACGGCGGGATCGGCCACCAGATGCAGGATGCGGGCACGGTAGGCGCGGTTGTCGTAAATGCTGGACATAGGCAAATCATTTCCCGGAGCGTGTTGAATGCGTTCAATCTGAACTTTAGCACGCCCGCTCAGGCGACGGTGGCCGGGAACCGGCGCGTCACACGTTCACCACCGGAATCAGGTTGCCGCGCAGACGCAGTTCCCGCGCCTGTTCGCGTCGGCCCAGCATAATCAGCGCCGCAAACCCGCTGCCCAGCAGGGCCAGCATCCCGCCGCTCCACAGCAGCGACGCCAGCGGATGCGCCGCCAGCGTGGCCAGCTGGTAGAACGTCACCGCGCAGGCGTAACCCAGCACCAGACTCCAGCCGGCGGTGAACAGCATCCAGAAGCGGCCCAGCTCCTTGTAGATGGCACCCAGCGTCGCCACGCAGGGCACGTACAGCAGCACAAACAGCAGATAGGCAAACGCACCGGCGCCACCGTCGAACAGCTGCCGCATCAGATCGAAGGTGGAGAGCTGTACTTCCTTCTCCTGCGCCGCCGACGCCACATCCTCGATATTGCCCACGTTCATGCCCAGCGGATCGGTGATGCGGTCTGCCAGTCCCGCCAGATTTTTCGGCACGGTCTGCCACGCCGCCAGCAGGGCATCGCCCAGTGCAAACGCCGGTTTCTCCGCCGCGCCACCGGCATTTGCCAGACCGGAGTACAGCGCATCCAGCGTGCCCACCACCACTTCCTTGGCAAACATGCCGGTGAAAATACCCACCGTCGCCGGCCAGTTCTCTTCGCGCATGCCCATGGGTTCAAACAGCGGCGTGATGTTCTGGCCAATCACCGAAATCACCGAATGCTGGCTGTTCTGGTGGCCGAAACTGCCGTCGGTGCCCACCGAATTGAGCACGTTCAGAATCACCACCACACCCACGATGGCCTTGCCCGCCCGCAGCATGAAACCCTGCAAGCGCTGCCAGGTGCGGATCAGCATGTTCTGCAGCGTGGGAATGTGATACGGCGGCAATTCCATGATGAACGGCGACACACTGCCGGTCATCATGCCGCGCCGGATGATGAAGCCGGACAGAATCGCCAGCGCAATGCCGATGATGTAGAGCAGGAACACAATATTCTGGCCGCTGCGGGGAAAGAACGCCGCCGCGAACAGCGCATACACGGTCAGCCGCGCGCCGCAGGACATGAACGGCGCCATCACAATCGTCAGCAGGCGATCGTTCTGGCTTTCCAGCGTGCGCGCCGCCATCACGCTCGGCACATTGCAGCCAAAGCCGACAATCAGCGGCACGAACGCCTTGCCCGGCAAACCCACCGCCCGCATCACGCGATCGACAATGAACGCCGCCCGTGCCATGTAGCCGGAATCCTCCAGAAACGACAGGCAGAAAAACAGGAACGCAATCACCGGAATGAACGACGCCACCAGCTGGATGCCGCCGCCCAGGCCATCCGCCAGCAGCGCAATGATCCATTCCGGTGTGTGAGCCGCCGTCAGCACGGCACGCACGCCATCGACAAACAGCGCCGCCGCCACGCCGTCAAAAAAATCCACGAACGCGCTGCCCACGTTGATGGTGAGCATGAACATCAGGTACATCACGAACAGAAACAGCGGAATGCCCAGCACGCGATTGAGCAGCACCGCGTCAATCAGGTCGGACCAGTGGCGCTTCTTGTTCTGCTCGCGGTGCACGCTGTCATTCACCACCTGATCGATCCAGCGGTAACGGCTGTTCACCAGCACGTTATCCAGCGTGTCGCCCAGATTTTTTTCCAGCCCGGTTACGGTTGCTGCAATCTGCTGCTGCTCGTCAGCGGAAAAATAACTCAGCGCGCCGGCATCCTTTTCCAGCGCCGCCACCGCCAGCAGATGATGATTGAACTGCTGGCTGCCGCGCTGGCGCGTGATTTCCACCAGACTGCCAATGGCCGCTTCCACCGCCGCCGCGTACTGCAACGGCCGCACCGGACAGCGCGGCCGCTCGATCAGGTTGGCAATCACATCCAGCAGCGCCCCCAGACCGTCGCTCTTGCTGGCAATGATCGGTACCACCGGACAACCCAGCCGGTTCGACAGTTCATAAGGATCAATGTGAATGCCTTTCTGGTGCGCCACGTCGGTCATGTTCAGCGCCACCACCATCGGCAGCGACGCATCCAGCAGTTGCGTGGTGAGGTACAGATTGCGCTCCAGGCTGGAGGCATCAACGATGTTCAGCACCAGATCGGCGTTGCCGGAAAAAATGAATTTCTGCGCGATCTGTTCGTCGATGGAGGTTTCGTCGGCGCCGACGTGCAGGGAATAAGTGCCCGGCAGATCCACCAGCTGGAATTCCTGGTCGCCGTGCTTGAAGTGACCGGTCTTTTTCTCCACCGTCACGCCGGGCCAGTTGCCCACCCGCTGGCGCGAGCCGGTCAGGGCGTTGAACAGGGTGGTCTTGCCGCAGTTGGGGTTGCCCACCAGGGCGATGCAGTAGGTACGGTTCATACGCGCTCCACCCGCAGGCCGGCGGCCTCGCTGCGACGCAGGCTCAGGCAGAAGCCGCGCACACTGATTTCCACCGGATCACCCAGCGGCGCCACCCGCTGCACCGTAAAGCAGATGCCCGGCGTCAGCCCCATGCTCATCAGTTTCTTGCGGTAGCTGTCTGTCAGCTGGTGATAACTCAGCAGCCGGGCATTATCACCCACCTGCAAATCGGCAAAACTCAGGGACATGGCCACTACCTCTTTCGACAACCGGCTTTGGAACCAATGCTAATCATTCGCAAATGAGACCGGCAATCAGTATCTGGGGATAGGCCCGTGAAAACAACGGCAGGACTGATATGGGTCAACAGGGCGGAACGCCCGCCAGAGTGACCGGCGGGCGGGA
>CAZBII010000230.1:0-5827 GCA_964491665.1 uncultured Moraxellaceae bacterium | reverse complement strand
CACCCAGGCTGATCCCGCCCAGACAAACCAGCATCATGGAACGGATGCGGTTGAGATCGTCGGCACGATCGGCATTGCGCACGTATTCAAACGCATACAGCAGCACAATGAACTTGACCACCGCCAGCAGGATCTGGTGGCCGCGCTCAAATTCACCAAACAGTAACGGCAGCAGAACCGTGAGCAGAATCACCAGAAAATCAAGCGGACTGGTCTCGAACATGCGGTGGGTGGACACCATGACCGATAGCCACACCACCAATCCCAGCAGCAGCACCAGTGTCCAGTCCATCAGCTGCAAAGCCAGAGTCACCGGTTCGCGCTCATATCCCAGATAGGCCACCAGCGCGCAGGCGGTGTACATGGCAATCGCATCCAGCCAGCCGCGCGGCCCACGTGATATGCGGTTGATGCCCACCATCAGCGCCAGCAGCGCCGCCAGCAAACCCACATCGGCCGACAGCCGCTGCGAGTACAAAACTGCATACAGCGAATAGGCCGGCACGATAAACAACAATGCCATCTGCAGCGCGACATTGAGCGTACTGTTGGTCAGCAGACGCCGACCGGTCTGAAGCAGTTGCTGCCCGTTCTGTCCGAGCCCCAGGCTGTAGCGACGCACCCAGTCACGACGGAGCGCAATGTGAATCAGCAGCAGAATAGCAGCGGAGTAAAGCAGAAAAGCCAGCGCGACGGTGGAGTCCACATGAAAGCGCAGCAGATACGCCATCAGCAGAAAGCCGGACTGGATAAAATACAACACCACCACAGTTTCATAGTGCGTGAGGCCCAGTTGCAGCAAGCGATGATGAATATGATTTTTATCCGGCGAAAATGGAGAGCGGCCTTCGGATATGCGTTTCACCATTACGGACGCCGTGTCGATAACCGGCAGTCCCAGCAGCAGCAATGGCAACACCGGACTCATCGCTGTGTTGGCTTGCTGTGTCAGCAGAATGACCTGGACACCGAGGATGAATCCCAGAAACTGGCTGCCCGTATCCCCCATGAAAATGCGCGCCGGATGGGAATTGAAACGCAGAAATCCCAGAATGCTTCCCGCCACTGCCAGCGTGGATACCACCAGGGCATATGAGCCGCATTGATATGCCAGCAAACCCACCAGACCAAAACTGAGAATCGAAGCGCCACCCGCCAGACCGTCGAGGCCATCGGCAAGATTCATGGCGTTGGTAATCGCCAGCAGACAGAAAATCGTGAGCGGCCAGCTGATGAAATTTTCCGACAGCGGCAGCGAAAGGAACGGAATCCATTCGATCCGGATATCCCCGATCGCCACGACTGCCAGCGCCGCCAAAAACTGACCGCCAAATTTCAGACGATAGCTGATATCGCGCCGATCATCCCAGATGCCGAACAGCGACAGCACCACCACGCCAGCCAGAATGCCGGCAAATTCGCGCTCCTTGGGAAACCAGATGATGAATGGCGTGAGGAAGGCCAGGACAATCGCAATGCCACCGATGCGCGGCACCGTATGCACATGCACCTTGCGCTCATTCGGCATGTCCACCAGACCGAATGTCACTGCGTAGCGCATCAGCCACGGAATCATGACGACGGTCAGGAACAGGGATGTGATGAGCGTTGCAATCAACGGCATGAAGATCTGGATTCCTGATTCACGAGCGCGCGGAGGCGGGATGCCCGCAGACAACGACATCAGCCATGACGCTGGAAAATCGTTGCGCCAGTGCATCGCGATCGAAATGCTGGCTGACGAAAGGCTTGCCGCAAGAGGCCATCTGCGCATACAGCGCGGCATCGTCGGCCAGCCGCGTGACAGCGGCCGCCAGGGCAGAGGCATCTTCCGGAACAATGGCCAGGCCGGCACCGGATTCCGCCAGAATGGCGGCGCTCTCCCCTTCCACGCCCAGAATGATAGGTTTGTTCATGGCCAGGCTTTCAAACAGTTTCGAGGGAATAACTGATTTGAATGTGTCGCTTTTCTTCAGCAGGATGAGTGAAACCTGGACCCGCTGCCAGAGCGACGGCATTTTCTGCTTGGGCATCTGCTCCAGCATAACCAGATTGGGCAGCTGCTGCTCTTGTGCCTGCATCAGCAGACGTTCCCGTTCCGCGCCATCACCGACCAGCAAAAAGGCGATATCGGTACGGTGACGCAACAGCGCTGCTGCTTCCAGAATGGTTTCCAGATGATGCGCCATGCCGTGCGTTCCCACATACGCCGCGACAAATTTTCCGCCGAGATTGTGCTGCGCAAACGTTGCATCCATATCGCTGTCCTGACCGCCGGCGGCTCCCGAGAACATACCCAGATCAACGCCGTTTTTGATGACGCAGATCTTGTCGGCGGCAACGCCCCGCCCCACCATATAATCGCGGAAAGCATCCGTGACCGGCACGACCAGATCACAGGCGCGATAACAGAACAGTTCCAGCGCATACAGAATGCGTGTGATGAATCCTTCTTTCATCGCACCGACCGCCACAATCGATTCCGGCCACAGATCCCGAATTTCCAGCACCCAGCGCGCACGACGCAGCCGCGCCACAAAATAGCCGGCCAATCCGTTAAAAAATTGCGGCGACGTGGAAATCACCACATCCGGACGAGGGAAGCGCCAGCAACAGGCAATGCACATCAGCATGAACCAGACATAGTTCAGTGTGCGCAGGCCAAATCCCCGATTGGCCGACAGCAGCGTGAGCACGCGAATCACCTGAATTCCTTCCACCCGCTCCACCTGCCACAGACGATTGCGGTGACCGGGATACAGAACACCACGCGGATGATTGGGATTGCAGGTCACCACGGTTACGTCGTGCCCCTGCCGGACCCAGCGCGCGCAATGCTCGAATGTACGTGTGGCCGGTGCATTGACTTCCGGCGGAAAATAGTGGGACAGAAACAGAATTTTCATGAATTACACTGCTCCTTCATCACGCAGCTCCAGCCTTGCCGTCAGCGTCAGCCGGCCACGACCGGCACGACGCGCGCACAGGCGGATATTGTTATGCACCACGCCAAAGTCCGGACAGTAATGCGCAGGTTCACTCGCAACTTCACTGGCACCGGAAATCTGCAGGCGGGCTGCCGGTCTGCCATTGATCTGCAAGTGAAGACCGTTTTCGCCAGACAACGCCGCCACCGCAGGATGCAGGTGCAAACCCGACTCCATCTGGAATTCAGCATTGGTGAATCCCGCCAGTTCCACTTCATCCAGCACTTCCACTGCGGCTGGATAAAGGCGGAAGATGCGCGTCTGTCGCCACGGCAGCTTCATTGCGGTATGGGAAGCAATACGCAGAACGACCTCGACACAGGCAGCATCGGAATCCCTGACTAAACGCGGCCCACTGACCATCACTGCGCCCCGCGCACCGACACGAAATTCGCCCCACATCTCGTGCTGGTTCTGTCCATTCACCATCACTACATTGTGGGCACGGGATGAACGCACATAGTTTCGCATTTCACCGGCGGCATACTGGCTGACACCGCTGTCCACCAGTAACCGGCCATGCGGCAACTCCAGTTCGAAACTGCCCATGTCACAATGAGCATGCCCAGGCTGATACGATGGCGATACACCACGCGTGGAAATGATGATGCGATAGCTGAGCGTTTCGAAACTGACAAATCCGCTCTCGCGGCAATCCATCAGAGTGTCCATGGGCACCGACAGCGGCATTCCACCCAGACGTGTCCAGCGACTCTGCAACGTTTTCCAGTCATGCGCTCCATGCAGCGTGGAATCGCCAAACAGCGCAATGCGACCATCTCTGAAACTCAGCGCACGCTGGAATTCCAGTGCTGCGGGAATCAGGCTGCGCAACCGGTCAGCGAGAATACCCGCTGCCTGCGTCTCCTGCAGAACGCCATACAGATCGATACACAGTTCCAGACACAGTGCGTGATAGCCCGGTGAACCCTCATAGTGACCACCATCGACATTGAACTGCTCGCGCAGCTGCCGCACAAGACGACTGCAATACTGTTTAAGCCAGCGGCGATAACGCGGATCGTTCTGCAAGAAAAGACAGAACCAGGTCATTGCCAGCAGATTCTTCAGCAGATGATTGGCGCGAATGTGATACTCGACATTGCGATGCAGCCACTCACCCTGCATACGCAGACTTTCCAGCCACTCCGGTTGCAGCGACTCACCTGCCTGCATGCGGCCGGAAAAAAAACGTATCCAGTTGATGAGGCGAAGCGAAGTCGTGTAAGGCTCCCACGCATCTTCCGAACCGGCAGGATTATGGCGAATCCAGCTGGAAATCGTGGCCGCCTTGTCGACCTCATGCAGATCCGGATTCCGCAGCCAGTCAAAAAAATGCAGATGGTAGCGCCACAGTTTCGGAAACCTGCCGGCACGCCAGTCAATATCACGCACAGTGAAATCGGCAGCCTGCGCCAGAAACCGGAAGCTGCCATTTACGACACAGGGTTCCGGTGTGGGCAATGTTCCGGCCACCCGCAGCGCCACCGGCTGTACCCGGCATTCCTGATGCTGATCCCCGCGCTGCGACACGGGCGACAGCCAGCGCCGCAGGACAAAGTAGGCCAGCTGCGTCAGCGGAATATGACGCGCGGTACGAAAATACAGACCCATGCGGGAGAAACCCGTGCGCGCCAGCATCCGTCAGCCTTCCAGCATAGCCATCAGTTCGATGGTGCAGCGGGTCACCTGCAGCATTTCATCGAACGCAACAGGCGCTGGCGCGCCCTGACGCAACGCCTGCACAAAGGCATTCACACAAGCGGCATTGCCCTTGTCCTGGCGCCACAAAGACTGTGAGACCACTCCGCCACCATACGCGCGCAGCTTGCGAAAATTATCAATTTGATAAACGGCTCCTGCATGAAAGACCTCGATTTTCTCCTTGGGGAAACCGGCATGACCGTTGGCAAAATACTGAATGGAAGCAATGCTGCCGTTGGCGAATTTCAGCTGCACGACGCATTTGTCACTGGCAATGCCGGAATACTGACTGTTGCCAATCGCGGTAATGCCATAGTGAATCAGGGTGCTGCCCGCCAGAAACAGTGCCAGATCGATGAAGTGACACATCTCGCCAATGATCCGACCGCCGCCGGTGGCGCGATCCTGAATCCAGCTTGAGGCAGGAATCTCACCAGCATTCACCGTAATGTTGATGCACGCCGGCTCATGACTGGCTGCAATGACTTTTTTCAACGGAGATACCAGCGAGGAAAAGCGCCGGTTGAAACCAATCATCAATTGCGGGCAGGCTGGATGCCGGCGCGATGCCGCGTAGGCATGCTCGATGGTAAGCAGTTCACTGTGCTGTATTGCCAGCGGCTTTTCCACAAATACATGCTTGCCGGCGAGCAATGCCTCACTGGCATAGCGGGCGTGCGTGTCGTGGCGCGTGGCAATCGCCACCAGATTGATATCCGGGTCCAGCAGCACGGCCTGACTGTCGGTGGTCACGCGGGAAAAGCCGAATTTGCGCGCGACAAACGCGCCGCTGGTGCCGCCCTTGCACGCCACCATTTC
Organism: uncultured Moraxellaceae bacterium; assembly: GCA_964491665.1. GTDB lineage: Bacteria > Pseudomonadota > Gammaproteobacteria > Pseudomonadales > Ketobacteraceae > Ch67. Next base: position 317 of record CAZBII010000230.1, on the reverse strand, counting down.
AAGACGGTCACTTGCCTTCTGGAAGGCGGGCATCAGAACGCGACTGGCATAGTTGCCCGATCCGATGAAGCCGGTGCGAATGAAATCCTGCGGCACATTTTCCGCTGCGGCAGCCGCTTCAATGACGACAGTGGTGCTCAGCAGCTCATCCAGCGCAGGGCGGCGCTCGCAATCCAGCAGAACACCCAGCGACTGTCCCTGCAGAATTTCGTCATAGGCTTTTTCCGCTTCATCCAGCTTGAAACGCGCGGTGATCATGGTCTCCGGTCGCACCGATCCGACTGCCATTGCCGCCAGCACGGCCTCGAAGTTGCGCT
>CAZBII010000229.1:0-5842 GCA_964491665.1 uncultured Moraxellaceae bacterium | reverse complement strand
CTGCCGCAGGGCAATCATGCGCAGGTGATCAACAACACCATCGTCAACAATCGGGTGGGGATCTATGTTGATCGGCGCGTGGACAGCCAGGCCATCGAAATCCGCAACAATATCCTGGCGGACAACGAAGTCGGCCTGTATGCACCGTTTGGCGGCGATGCCTACAACCCCGTCTTTACCCACAACCTGCTGTGGAACAACGACGTGCAGTATTACAACGTGGAAGACCAGACCGGCCTCAACGGCAATCTGGTGGCCGATCCCCTCTTTACCAACGGCCAGTACCTGCTGGGCAAGAAATCCCCCGCCCGTGACGCCGGCACCGACACCAATGCGCCGGATCATGACTTCCGTAACAGGACCCGCCCGCAGGATGGCAACGGTGACGGTATCGCCGCGCCGGATATCGGTGCCCAGGAAGGTGGAAGCCTGGGGGCAGGCTTGCTGGTATTGATGCTGGGAGCGTGGCTCCGACGGCGTTCATGATGGCCACGGGGCGCCGGCTGGCGGTGCACCGCCTACACTGTATTAACCGCACGTCCTGCATGGATGCCCCCGGAGCCCCCACATGACGTTTTCCTCACTGCGCCGGTCCAACCCCCTCGACTGGCGCCCCATCGAACGGCAGATGCTGCTGGGCAGCCTGCTGATGCTCGCTCCCGTCGTGCTGGGCGGCTGGCTGCTGGCAACCCTGCTGCTGGCGCCGGAATACCTGAATCCTGCTGTCGCCCACACCCTGCTGGTGCTGTTTGCCATCCAGGCGCTGGTGCTGGTCAGCCTGCTGCTGCGGGCGCGGGCGCGCATGAACACCTGCCACGACTGGCCCGCGCTGGAAAACTTTGTCATTGGGTCATTTGTCTTCAACGTGTTGGCAGGGGGCTATGCCTCCGGCACCCAATACACCCAGGGCCTGCTGGTGCTGCTGCTGGGCTTCAATATCGCGTCGGCTCTGGCGCGCATGCGCAAGATCTACATCGCCTATCTGCTGGTGTGTGGGCTGATGCTGCTGCTGGCCATCGCGGATTTCCTGCATGCCGTGCCGGTGGCGCCGCTGTTCCGCCAGTCTCCGTTTGAAACCGATGGCCGGCCACTCAATGGCTGGCTGGCATTCCAGGTGATGGTCACCGTGGTGCTGCTCGCCATCATCCGCATCAGCATCGCCGTCATCAATCGCTGGGTGGAACGGGAAAACCTGTACCGCGAAATGTCCAGCATCGACGGCCTCACCCGGCTCAGCAACCGCCGCTCGTTCATCGAGCGCGGCGAAACCGAAATCCAGCGCGCCCAGCGCACCACCCTGCAAAGCGTGGCCTGCGTGATGGTGGACCTGGACCACTTCAAATCCATCAACGACACCTGGGGCCACCACGCCGGCGATCAGGTGCTGGTGGCCGCGTCGGCCACCCTGATGGGCAGCACCCGCCAGTACGACGAAGTGGGGCGTTACGGCGGCGAGGAATTTGCGATCCTGATGCCGGGCCTGAACCTGACCGAAGCCACCGCTGCCGCCGAGCGCATCCGCGAACGCATCGCCGCCACGCGCGTGGAAATGGACGGGCAGGTGATCTCCATCACCGCCAGCCTCGGCGTGGCCTGCTTTCCCGCCGATGATGTGGGCAGCCTGAACGAACTGCTCAAGGCGGCCGATCTGGCGCTGTATCAGGCCAAGCAGACGGGACGGAACCGGGTGGTGACGGCGGCGATGGTGGGCAAGTGAATAAACCCTACCTGCGAAACATGGGGATTGGATTGAAGGGATGCTTCAGGAACACCAGCGGAAAGGCAGAGTCATCGCATAACTGCGTCTGGGTAGGGTGCCAATCCATGCGTCTGAGTGACGTATTACAACGGCTCAATCAATATGACATTGATCAGCACGCAGGCCGCTGATATTGGCGTAGAACTTCCGGATTTCGGCAATGTCCTTGTCTGCATTGCCGGTGGGGTAAAATGTTGGCAAAAAGCCGCCCACCTTGCGTTTGTAATCCAGAAACCCCAACGCAATCGGCACATTGGCACCGTGTGCAATGTAGTAAAAGCCGGTCTTCCATTTTTCCACGCGGGAGCGGGTGCCTTCCGGCGGAATGGTGATCACCAGCTTGTCGTTGGCGTTGAACGCGTCGATGGTTTGCTGCACCAGATTGGATGACGCCGAACGATTGACAGGAATCCCCCCCAGCCAGCGCATGACCGGCCCGAACGCCCCCTTGAACAGCGAATCCTTTCCCATCCAGAAAATGTCGAACTTGAACAAAAACGCCATCGCCAGCGTGATGGGAAAGTCCCAGTTGGTGGTGTGCGGCACCGCAATCAGCACGTATTTCTTTTCCGGCGGCGGTTGGCCTTCCAGTTTCCAGCCGGCCAGTTTTAGCCCCAGCCAGGACACTGCGGTGAGGATCTGCTTGATGACTGGAGTGTTGTAGACGGTACGACGCATGAAAATCCTGTGCTGCCGGAAGCAGGTAAAAGGGGTGCAAAGCCTACCATAAGAATTGACGACAAACTTTAACAAAGGGTATGGCGATCAAACTTACAGTAAAAGTGACGGATATGATGGCATTTACTATCAGCTGGTTGGACGGCATGAGCGGGCGTCGTTGATTTTGCATTTGTATTTGATTCCCACATCTCTCTTTTCGCAGACAAGGTTTTTTCAGGCAACGCGAAATAGCGAAAAAGAGTTGAACTGTTAAAGGTTGTTGGCAGGTGTTTCAAAAGGGCGAAAAGTAGTCGCTCGACCACAGTGATATTTACTTCAACTACCGGCCATGAGCTGCCTTTATCGGTATCCTGCAAGCGGTCATTCGAGCTGCTGCTTTACTCCGAAACCCACCGTATGCACAAGTGTGGCCATTTAAGGTGGTTATGATGGCAAGACATCTGAATTTCCGAATCGCTGCGGCAGAATATACGGCGCCTTTAATCGCGGAATTTATACGTTTTAGCTTCAAAATCTGACCCAGCCTGCGTGCGTTATGGGTGGTTTCAATCGCTGGGAGGTGGAGAAGAGTCAACATCAAAACCATGCTTTAGAAAGTCATCCCACGTTTTGGGTTGCACGCGATCTACTATCGTTGCAAGCGTGTCACCAGCGGAATCTGCAAATCGTTTCATAGCGCGATAGCGTTTCATGTCTTTTTCACCCAGGCAATCGATGCCCGATTCTTTGATGGCATCTTCTAGGTCTTTGAGTTCATCGCGCCAGTAGGCTGCGTATTTCAGGCGGCCTTTTATTTTCCATATATCAGCGTCATCCAAAGTATAAACCCTTACCTTGTCAGAAAATTCATCTTCGTCCTGACGCGCATATCTCCAGATCGCGTTGAGCTCATACATGCAGAATTCTGACTTCAAATACTTGTCGCTCAAAAAGATAAAGACGCGGTCTCCTTTGCCAATGCGATCCATGAACTTGGTGATGCTGTCGCCGAACCTCATGTCGGATTTGTCACGGTGAATGTGAGTATTGCGCGCCGCGGCTTCGATGAACAGCTGATCAACCTGGTTCTCGCGCTCCATTCCTTGTGGCGATCGATCATCATTCCACGCGTAAGAGACGTAATACTCTTTGTTCACAGGTTTCTCCTGCTGAAAATCCAGGGACTGCGCAGGTCGGGAGAACTCTGCATCAAAGCCTTTTGGGTTGCGCGTTGATCGGAGATCATCCCTGTGACGCGCAGAGATACCAATACGCTGCTCGACGGCTTCCAGTGATGCGCACAGTGAATGGAGCAGGTCTTGCGCCTGCTTGCCTTGAGTTTCGATACGGATCTCGCCTTGCCATTCTCCCGTCATTGTCTGCTGCACGCGCGCGCGACTCTGGGTTGAGCGTTCAGGAACAAAAAAACCGTTACGCCAATAGTCGCCTACAATTCCCGCTTCGCCACCAATATCCGACATGAAATTGCGCAGCAGTATGGAAGGCAGCAGATCGTAGTGGAATACTACTGTTTCAGCGGCTATATCAGTGTGCCATTTGTCTGCCAGATCGGGCGGGGTGGATTCTGGCAGCAGGTCAGGCGCCAGGTAATCGGGTGCTTCAGTTTTCGAATTTATCCCTTTTTTGTCGAGTGCAAAGCAAATGCCGCAAGACACCATCATGTCAATGAACAATTGTTGTTCGTCCTCGGAAAATCCCATACCGTTCCAAAGCAACGTGCCCAACAAGTCGCGATCAAACCGTCCCCCAGTCTTGTCCAGCAGCACGCGATAACAGGCATCCCGATTAAACACGGCGTAAATGGCATCCAAGGCCCAGCTTTGGTCGAGAATGATTTGGTTGTTGAAAAAACCAGAGCGGTAAAACACTACGCCACTATGGTGCAGAAACTGCAGCAATTGATAAGGGTCGGAAATGTCGCCTGCGTCTTGGCACAGTTGCAAAAAGGTATTGTAAGAAATGCTGCGATGCAGTCGCTGGCTGCTTGGCCTTTGTGCATCTTCGTCCAGCATGTGTTCCAGTTTTCGCATAACCTTGAGTCGGCCTGGACCGATCAAGGGCTGCTCGATGCGCTGGTAAGCGTCGCACAAGGCTTCATCGAGTGCAGCGCGACCTCGATGGGTAGAGGCACTGAATTGAAGTACTTTCCAAAACGCGAAATGTTGCAGCGCTTCATTTACATCGGATGGCAATGGCTTTTCTGAGCCCGGTTTGTCGCAATGGGTTTGTACGATGATGAGCGCACTGTTGTCGCCACCAAACTGCCGCACATACTGCAGCCAGTACATAAGCGGGTAATTGCGAAAGATCATGCCGCCGTATTGGTGGCTCTGTTGCCGCTCCATATCATCTGACCACGCTAGGAGAAACACCGCGCGACTGCGCATAAACAGCGCGTGGGTGCCGTGGTAAATGTCCTGGCCACCGAAATCCCATATATGAAAGCGGGCTTGATCAAGGCCCGGCACCGGCGCCGACGAAATCAAAATGCCATGCGTTGAATCGGCATTGGGTTCAAAGTCATCGCCGCGTAGCCGCCGGCATATTTGTGTTTTGCCCACTCGACCATTGCCGATAATCATCAGCTTGGCATCTTGCTGCTGCACTGCCGTTTTGCCTAAGTCGCGGAAATGTGCCCGCAAAGAGTCGAGGCAGTTTGCAAACGGGCTCTGCGATAGCACTTCCTGTGGAATACCTGAAATGGAGGTTCGATGTAACCGCAGATCTGTCAAATTCTTGGCTAAGACCAACTCGCTGGGCAGCACAAGGAGTGTACAACTAAGGCAAACGAGCTGTTGCAGCGAGGTCAGGTTACGCAGGGGGCTAAGATCGCCGATTTTGGTGAAGCTGCAATGGAGCTTTTGCAGCGAGGTCAGGTTGCACAGGGGGCTAAGGTCGCTGATTTGGGTGCTGCCGCAATCAAGCTGTTGCAATGAGGTCAGGTTACTCAGGGGGTTAAGGCTGCTGATTTTGTTTTCGCTGCAATCTAGCTGTTGCAGCGAGGTCAGGTTGCACAGGGCGCTGAGATCGCTGACTGAGGTGCTGCGACAAGCGAGCTGTTGCAGCGAGGTTAGGTTGCTCAGGGGGCTCAGATCGTTGACTTTGGTCACGCTGCAATCGAGCTGTTGCAGGGAGGTCAGGTATCGCAGGGGACTCAGGTCGCTGATTGAGGTGCAGCGACAATCGAGCTGTTGCAGGGAGGTCAGACTGCTCAGGGGGCTGAGGTCGCTGACTGAGGTGCTGCGACAAGCGAGCTGTTGCAGTGAGGTCAGAGTGCTCAGGGGGCTGAGGTCGCTGACTGGGGTGGTGCTGCAATCGAGCTGTTGGAGTGAGGTCAGGGTGTGCACGGGGCTGAGGTCGCTGACTGAGGTGCTGCGACAAGCGAGCTGTTGCAGTGAGGTC
>CAZBII010000228.1:0-5877 GCA_964491665.1 uncultured Moraxellaceae bacterium | reverse complement strand
AGGTAGTGCGTCTGCTGCCGGCCCTGACGATGACCGACAGCGAAGCCGACCAGCTGGTGGACACCCTGGCCAAACTCATCAAGATCTGGGCAGCCGACGAACGCGCCAAACCGCGTCGCTGATTTCACTTTTCCGACCAATTGCATTTGTGGGAACAGGCCATGGGGACACGGCATTTTCTGACCTTACTGGACATCGAACCGGCCACGCTGGAAAAGCTGCTGCAACGGGCGATTGAACTGAAAGCCATGCAGCGCCAGGGCGTGCTGCATGAGCCGTTCAAGAACAAGGTGCTGGGGATGATTTTCGAGAAGTCGTCCACCCGTACCCGCGTGTCGTTTGAAAGCGCCATGCTGCAGTCCGGCGGCGGCGCCATCTTCCTGTCCCCCCGTGATACGCAGCTGGGTCGCGGCGAACCGGTGGCCGACACTGCCCGAGTCCTGTCGCGGATGGTGGACATCATCATGATCCGCACCTTCGAGCACGAGAAGATCGAAACCTTCGCCCGCTACTCGCAGGTGCCGGTGATCAACGCGCTGACCGATACCTATCACCCCTGCCAGCTACTCGCCGACATCCAGACCTTCATCGAGCACCGTGGCTCCATTCGCGGCAAGATCGTGGCCTGGATCGGTGACGGCAACAACATGTGCCATTCCTATATCAACGCCGCGCGCCAGTTCGGTTTCCAGCTGCGCATCGCCTGTCCGGAAGGATTTGAACCCAACGCGAATCTGGTGGCGCAGAACAGCGACCGCGTGACCATCATGCGCGACCCGAAAGCGGCCGTGCAGGGTGCCCATCTGGTGGCTACCGATGTCTGGGCCAGCATGGGTCAGGAAGACGAGCAGCTCCACCGCGCCAATGCCTTTGCCGAATATCAGGTGTCGCCGGCACTGATGGATCTGGCCGCGCCGGATGCCCTGTTCATGCACTGCCTGCCCGCCCACCGTGGCGAGGAAGTCAGCCACGGCATGCTCGACGATCCCCGCTCTGTGGTGTGGGACGAAGCCGAAAACCGCCTGCATGCCCAGAAAGCCCTGATGGAATACCTGCTGGGTTGCTGGAAACCCTGATCCAACGGACAGCGGAGTTGTAGTCGATGCCCCACTCGGAACCGCTGCTGAAACTGGAATCCGTGCGCTGCGCCTTTGGTGACAGCGCCGGCCCCGCCAATACCGTCGTCAACGATCTCAGCTTTCATATCAATCCGGGCGACATCGCCTGCCTGCTCGGCCCCAGCGGCTGCGGCAAGACCACCACCCTGCGCGCCATTGCCGGCTTCGAACCGGTCACAGGCGGCACCATCTATCTCGGCGGCAAACCCGTTTCCACCCCCGGCCACCGCCTTCCACCGGAACAGCGTCACCTGGGCATGGTGTTCCAGGATTATGCCCTCTTCCCCCATCTAACCCTGTGGGAAAACGTCTGCTTTGGCCTGCGCAAGCTGAGCCGGGCGGAAAAGCAGAAGGTGGCAGCGCGGGCGCTGGAACTGGTGGGGCTGGAGCAGATCAGCCACCGCTATCCCCATGAAATCTCCGGCGGACAGCAGCAGCGGGTGGCCCTGGCCCGCGCCCTGGCGCCCGAGCCGGCACTGATCCTGCTGGACGAACCCTTCTCCAACCTGGACGTGGACCTGCGCCGCCGGCTGGCGCTGGAAGTGCGCGACATTCTCAAGCAACAGGGCACCACCGCCCTGCTGGTGACCCACGATCAGGAAGAAGCCTTTGCCGTGTCGGACAAGGTGGGCGTGATGCAGGAGGGCCAGCTGCAGCAATGGGATACGCCCTATGCCATCTACCACGAACCGGCCAATCGTTTCGTCGCCAATTTCATCGGCCTGGGCCATTTCGTGCGCGGCAAGGCCCTGTCGCCGGAACTGGTGGAAACCGAGATGGGTGTGATCAATGGCAACCGTGCCTATCCCTGGGAAAAGGGCGCGACCGTGGACGTGCTGCTGCGCCCCGACGACATCCAGCCCGATCCCGCCAGCCACCTGCACGGCAAGATCCTGCAGCGCACCTTTACCGGCGCCTCCACCCTGCTGAAGCTGCAGCTGCCCACCGGCAGCGTGGTGGAAGCCCTGTTCCCCAGCCACAACGACCATCAGGTGGGGGAAGACGTCAACATCCGGCTGGAAGTGGACCATCTGGTAGCCTTCGCCGCCACCCCGGACTGACCGGCACCGCGCCGGGCGGCTGCTATGCTTAAAGCTCAATGTATGGTTTTTGAGCGAAGCGCCCGATGTCACAGGCCCACCTTTCCCTCCGCGTAAAAGTCATCACCGTTGTCATCCTGGCCAGCATTGCCCTGCTCGGCACCCTTTATCTGCACAACCAGAGCCAGGCGCGGGAACAGCTGCAGGCCCGGCAGCAGATCCTGCAATACCTGTCGGTGGCCAACCAGATCCAGAGCCTGGTGATCCAGGCCCAGCAGCTGCGCGCCAGCACCGATGCCGCCCGCAACCGCCAGGTGCTGGCCAAACTGCAGGACAGCAACAAGACCCTGGCCTCGGTGGCCAATCTCACCTTCAGCAGTGCCACCCCCCTGCTGGAAGGCGTGGTCTCGGCCCTGCTCACCCAGCTGTCGCAGTATCAGGTGCAGCTGACCGCGCTGATTGCCGCCCAGGATGCCTATCTGCCGCTGCGGGAACAGCTGGTCAGCGAAGCCAACACGCTCGACGGCTACCTGAAAGACCAGAACGCCATTTACCTGTACAGCCTTTTCACCGACATGCAGAGCCAGCAGCTGGATTTCCAGATTGACCGCGATCCCAGGCACCTGCCCGCCTTTGCCGATCTGGTGCAGAAATTCGTGGCGGAAATTCCCGATTCCGAACTGGCGCCGGAAGATCACGCAGCAGCGCAGCAGAAAATCGAAGCTTTCCATAACCTGTTCAAGCAGCTGGCCAGCCAGACCGAAGCCGTCGACAAACAGCTGCGGGAAATCGATGCCAGTTTCGACAAGCTGGCACCGCTCACCTCGGATTTCATGCTGCAGGTGGAACGGGCCGGCGGGAAGGATTACAGCGGCTCCATCGAAATCATGTTTGTGCTGACGCTGATTCTGGTGGTGTGCGGCGTGTATTTCCTGTTCTCCACCCTGAGCCAGAATCTGGAGCGCAGAAGCGATGATCTGTCAGCGCAGCTGGACCAGTTCAACCGCCAGCGGCACGCCACCCTGCAGGCACTCAACAACCTGCAGGCGCTACTGCAACAGCAACCGGCCGGCGACAGCCAGTCGCATCAGGCGGCCATGCATCGACTGCAGCGGGAACTGCACCAGCTGGATCAGCTGGCACTGAATGGCCAGCACATCGCCCACGCCTTCGCCGACATTTCCGGCTCCACCGATCAGGCCCGCCAGGTGGCCGACGCCGCCAAGGAAAACGCCCGCAATGGCCAGCAGGCGGTATCGGGTCTGGCTCGCCAGATCGAACATCTCACCGACCAGATCGGCAAGGGCGCACAGCAGATCAACGATCTGGCGGTGAACAGCCAGGCTATCGGCAAGGTGGTGGACATGATCACCGGCATCACCGAGCAGACCAACCTGCTGGCATTGAATGCCGCGATTGAAGCCGCGCGTGCCGGCGAACACGGGCGTGGTTTTGCCGTGGTGGCAGACGAAGTGCGCTCACTCGCCACCAAGACCACGGCAGCGGCGGTCGACATCAAGCGCCAGATCGAGGACATCCAGAAATCCGCGAAAGGCAGCGTCGCGATGATGGAACAGAGCAAGGACATGGTGGCGCGCAGCGTGAAGGAAGCGCAGGCGGCGTTCGATGCGTTCGACACCATCTCGCAATCAGTCATTGATATCGACCGGCTGACACTCGCCATCGCCGACAATGCATCCAGCCAGTCCGGCACGGCGGAGCAGCTGAGTGAAAATGCACACCGCATCGAGCAGGAACTGCTGGCCGGACTGCAGCAGCTGAGCGCGCACACGTCCCATCAGGATGCGCTGGCAGATGTGAAGCAGCAGGCCACGGCGCTGGAAAAAATCTGGCAGGCAAAATAGACGGCGCAACTGCCGCCCCGTTCAGCGGGACAGCCGGTTACCGATCCAGAGTCCCGCCATCATGCCCACCCCCACACACAGCGCTGGCCAGTAGGCCAGCCCCAGCGCCACCACCACCGGACCGGGACAAAAACCGGTAATGCCCCAGCCAATGCCAAACAACGCGCTGCCCAGAATCAGGCGGGAATCAATACCGGCCGGCTCGGCCGCGTCACCGGCATCAGCCGCGCAAACTGCTCCAGCGGAACGCTTTGCCGCCAGCCGGAACCCGAAAAACGCCACACCGATCGCACCGGCCATCACCAGCGCCAGAGACGGGTCCCACTGACCCGCGAGATCGAGAAAACCGGTGACCTTGGCCGGATTACTCATGCCGGACACCAGCAATCCCAGACCGAAAATCACGCCGGAAACAAATGCCGTCACAGACGTTTTCATGCGCTGACTCCCAGCAGATGACGCAGCACAAACACCGTGGCGAAACCGGCGGCCATGAAAGTCAGCACCGCCACCAGGGAACGGGGCGACAACCGCGCCAGTCCGCACACGCCGTGCCCGCTGGTGCAGCCATTGGCCAGCCGGGTGCCGATTCCCACCAGCAACCCACCACCCAGCAGGGTGAAGACCAGCGGCAGTGAAAATTCCACCGCCTGCAACGGCGCCGGCGAAATCTGCGGCAGCACCGTGCCGAACAGCACCGGCGACAGCAGCAATCCCAGCACGAACGCAATGCGCCACGATAGCGCCCCGCCCTTGCGCACCAGATTCACCAGAATCCCGCTGACACCGGCAATCTGCCCGTTCGCCAGCATCAGCACACTGGACGCCAGCCCGATCAGCACGCCACCAAGCAGCGCATGCCAGGGCGTAAAATCAGCCCACGCGATTTCCATCACAACCTCTCTTCAACATCAACTACGACGCACCCGCTTCACGGCATCCAGCCAGCCGGCGTACAGGCGGTTGCGCAGCGCATCGTCCATCTGCGGCGCAAAATGGCGCTGACAATGCCACAGCCCCGCGATTTCCTCCAGCGACTGGTAAATCCCCACCTGCAGACCCGCCAGATAGGCCGCCCCCAGCGCCGTGGTTTCGATGATCGCCGGCCGGTCCACATTCACGTTCAGTACGTCACTCAGAAACTGCACCACCCAGTTGTTCGCCACCATGCCACCGTCCACCCGCAACGTGGTGGGCTTGCCGGCGCCGTCCCCTTCCATGGCGTGAATCAGATCCTTGGTCTGATAGGCAACGGATTGCAGGCCGGCGGTGACGATATCCTTGATGCCGGTGTCGCGGGTCAGGCCGAACAGCGCGCCACGCGCCTCCGGGTCCCAGTACGGCGCGCCCAGTCCGGTGAACGCCGGCACCATGTACACGCCGTGCTCCACCCCCACCGCCTGCGCCATGGCCTCGGTTTCGCGGGCGTGGGAAATCAGGGCAATGCCGTCCCGCAACCACTGGATCGCCGCGCCGGCGATAAAGATGCTGCCTTCCAGTCCGTACGTTACCTGGCCGTTCAGCCGATACGCCACCGTCGTCAGCAGGCGATTGTGGGACTGCAGCGCCTCGCTGCCGGTATTCAGAATCATGAAACAGCCGGTGCCATAGGTGCTCTTGATCATGCCGGGCGTGAAGCAGGCCTACCCGATCAGCGCCGCCTGCTGGTCGCCTGCCATGCCCGCCACCGCAATACTGCCGCCCAGCAGCGCCGGATCGGTATGGCCGAATTCCGCCGCGCTGTCTTCCACCTGCGGCAGCAGCGCTTTCGGCAGGTTGAACAGGTTCAGCAATTCGTCGTCCCACTGCTGGGTGTGGATGTTGAACAGCAGCGTGCGGGAGGCATTGGTGGCG
>CAZBII010000227.1:0-5908 GCA_964491665.1 uncultured Moraxellaceae bacterium | reverse complement strand
GAAACCCGACCGTAAGAGTGCTTGTCGTCTTGTGCCTTGGCGCCTGCCTCAGTGCTTGCGGAACCTCTCCCTATCAGCCTACACGCAATGTTTACCGCGCTCCAGGCCACGCCACACAAGGCTCTCACACGGTTCGCCCCGGAGAAACCCTTTATTCCATTGCCGCCCGTAACAACCGCAACGTCGATGAACTCGGCCGCGCCAACGGCATAAAACCGCCCTACAACATCTATCCCGGACAAATTATATACTTCAACAAAACCACTCCCGGTGTCGTTTCCCGCACGAAACCGCCTGTCAGTAAGCCCGCTCCTGCACAACCAAGTCGTTATAAGAAACCCGAAAAGCATGCCAAACCGATCCAAGAAAAAGTTGCATATCAAAGAGATAACAAGGTAGATATGTCGTGGAAATGGCCAGCCAGCGGTCCTGTGATTGAAAAATTCTCCACGGCGGGGAATGTCAACAAGGGGATCGATCTGGCAGGTCGCAGAGGAGAACCTGTCTACGCGGCAGCGGATGGGAAGGTGGTTTATAGCGGCACGGGACTGGTCGGCTATGGCAACCTGATCATCATCAAGCACAACGGAACCTTCCTGAGTGCGTATGGCCACAACAGCCGCCTTCTGATCAAGGAAGGGCAATATGCTAAAGCTGGCCAGAAAATTGCCGAAATAGGTTCTACCGGCACCAATCGCGACAAGTTGCACTTTGAAATCCGTCGCAATGGCAAGCCGGTCAATCCACTGCAGTATCTGCCCAGACGCTGAATGGGAACAGCGGGCAGAAAGTGGCGATCTTTTTGATTTTGGTGAAAGCGGGGCTGCGGTGATCCTTGATCCCGTGGTGATAACAACACAATAGCGCGGGAAGACAACAATCATGCAAGCTGAACGGGACGACATTCTCGATATCGAATTCTTTGAAGATCCTGAGCTGGAAGATGCCTTTGAGGAACGCGCGGCGGAGCTGCGCGACAAGCGGATGGGCCTCGACGATGACGACGATGACTTCTTCGTCGCCCAGCCCGGCATACAGAAGACCCTGGATGCCACCCAGCTGTACCTGAATGAAATCGGCTTTTCCCCCCTGCTGACTCCGGAAGAAGAGGTTTACTACGCCCGGCGTGCCCTGCGTGGCAATGAAGATGCCCGCAAGCGCATGATCGAGAGCAACCTGCGTCTGGTAGTGAAAATCGCCCGCCGGTACGTGAACCGTGGCCTGTCCCTGCTGGACCTGATCGAAGAGGGCAATCTGGGCCTGATCCGTGCGGTGGAAAAATTCGATCCCGAGCGCGGCTTCCGCTTCTCCACCTACGCTACCTGGTGGATTCGCCAGACCATCGAACGCGCCATCATGAACCAGACCCGCACCATCCGTCTGCCGATTCATGTGGTGAAGGAGCTGAACATCTACCTGCGCGCCGCCCGCGAATTGACCCAGAAACTGGATCACGAGCCCACCCCGGAAGAAATCGCCGAACTGCTCGACAAGCCGCTGGATGATGTGAAACGCATGCTGGGCCTGAACGAGCGGATCTCCTCCGTCGATACCCCGATGGCCTACGATTCCGACAAATCCCTCCTCGATACCATTGCCGACACCAAAAATTCCGACCCCGCCGAACTGCTGCAGGACGCCGATCTGCGTTACAGCATCGACTACTGGCTGGACCAACTGCCCAACAAGCAGCGTGAAGTTATCGCCCGCCGTTTCGGTCTGCGCGGATATGAGATGAGTACGCTGGAAGAAGTGGGCCTGGAAATCGGTCTCACCCGCGAGCGCGTACGCCAGATCCAGGTGGAAGCGCTGAAACGTCTGCGTGATCTGCTGGAAAAGCAGGGTCTCACTGGCGAATCCATTTTCGGCGGTTGATCCGGCTGTCAGCTTGCGATTGCGAAGCCCGCTGCCTTCTCAGCGGGCTTTTTTATTGGCTGGAAGAATCACGCAAAAATTGGCCGTCATCTGGTGAATCGACCGGCTTTTCCTCTACACTGACTCCTTTGCTGCCGAATCCTGGCAGTCATCTGTGCACAGCAACGTCGCCATCAGCGCTGCACTGTGCGCACTCGCATCCTCACAAGGGTTACTACTTTCACTGATTTGTACGCGGGATTGTTCGCCATGGTTTTCATGTGCCCCGCACCTTGTCACGCCTTGAAGGAATCAACATGCGCAAGACCAAAATCATCTGCACCATCGGCCCGGCCACCAACTCCTATGAAATGCTGGAAAAACTCGCTCATGCCGGCATGAATGTGGTGCGCCTCAACATGTCCCACGGTGATCACGCGTCGCACGCCAAGGTCATCAAGAACGTGCAGCGCCTGAACAAGAATCTGCCTTATCACGTTGCCATCCTGCTCGATACCCAGGGGCCGGAAATCCGCACGGGCGAGCGTGACAACGATCTTAACCTGCATACCGGCAACATCATCAGCGTGGTAGCGAGGGGAGCCGGCGATGTGGAAGAAAATTCCCTGATGGTGAACTACGCCGACCTGATCACCGACATGAAGGTAGGCGATCGTCTGACGGTGGACAACGGGCTCATCAATCTCGAAATTCTGGAAAAGCATGACCGCGTGATGCGCTGCAAGGTGATCGACGGCGGCGTTTTGAAAAGCAAGCGTCACGTGAATCTGCCCGGCATCCGCGTCAACCTGCCAGCGATCACCGAAAAGGATCGCAAGGATATCCTGTTCGGCATGGAAGCGGGTGTGGACTTCATCGCGTTGTCGTTCGTGCGCGAGGCCTCGGACGTTGCCCAGCTCAATGAACTGCTGGGTGACAAGGCCGGCAAGATCAAGGTCATTTCCAAAATTGAAAACCAGGAAGGCGTCGATAATCTGGAGGAAATCATCGATGCATCGGACGGCATCATGGTGGCGCGGGGTGATCTGGGGGTGGAAGTCGATTTCTGGGAGCTGCCCAACATCCAGCGGCGCATCGTGCGGCTGTGTGCCCAGAAAGGAAAGCGCACCATCGTTGCCACGCACCTGCTGGAATCCATGATTGAGAATCCGATGCCGACCCGCGCGGAAGTGACGGACGTGGCCAATGCGGTGTACGAAGAAGCCGACGCGATCATGCTGTCCGGTGAAACCACCGTGGGCAAATACCCGATCAAGTGCGTGGAAGCCATGGCACGGATTGCCACGACGATCGAGCAGCATCGCGGCCTGAATTTCTCGGCCCAGCTGGAAACCAGTGACCACAAGCAGAATCTGGCGGCCAGTGCGGTCCATCTGGCGGAGTCCATTCCGGCAAAGGCGATTGTGGTGATCACCCGGCGCGGGCGCATGGCCAACTTTGTCACCAACTGTCATCCCCAGCGTTCCACCATTCATGCCTTTACCAACGATGGCCGCACCCGCCGGCAGCTGGCGCTGAACCGCAACGTGTATGCCCACAAGCTGATTTTCAGCAAGGACCCGGAGAAAACCCTGGCCAAGGCCTTCGACCTGCTGCTGGCCAGCGGAGATTTTGCTCCGGGAGACGTGGTGGTGGTCATTTCCGATACCCTCGGAAGCCCCGGGGTGGAGGCCATTCAGGTCAGGGCGCTGGGCAGCAGCGGCCTGTAAGAGTAGGTAAAGGGAATCCAACTGCAGGCCCTGGTGTGAATCATGTGGGTTTTTGCCCGGCCTGCGTGTAAGAGATATCTCACTTTGCTGTCAGCTGGCGGCGTTTATTTTCTGTCGCCAGACAGAAGTTCATTTTTAAGTGAATGAATTTTAAGGAAATTTATTTTATGACGCATGCTGCTGTGCAAATGTCGCATCAGCACCTGATTGAGCGCAGCAGTCAATTCAATAGAATTGCTCCTGTGCCTGATGGACGACGCACATGGAACATCTTCAGTGAACAGGGATCGGACAGGACGTCTGCTAGTGTTCTTTGGAAATGGATCTAATCCGCAGGGTTGCGGGCATGGATGCAACTGAAGGTGTCAGACAAAAGGAATTGTTCCCGTGTCCCAAGGAAACGCCTGATCTAATGCAGGGATTGCTCGCCAGGGATGGTGAGATCAGGTGGGAAGAATCACACAGGAACGGATTCAATGCGAGGTGGGCGGATTTATCCGCCCTTCTTCTTTTCAGTACCCTCAATATTCACTCCCGCCATTTTGATCTGCCGTCCAGACTCGCCGTTTGCCCGATATTTCATATCTGCGCGCGCCTGAACAGGCGGTCAGATACACCAGCCGTAAATTTTCAATGGATTCATGTGGTTGCGGCATGACCATCTGATCTGTCCGGGTAGGGAATCGCCCGGTGGGCGTGTAAGAAATTTCTCACAGATGTGTAGGAAAGCTGAATCAGTTGGTGTCGGAAATTCGACGTCACGGAAGGTTGTCTAACTTAACTTTATGAAAAATAAAGATTTACTTTTTCTTGTGAATGGCTTGTCTCTGGCCGCTCAGGGTGGGCGTTATTGTGCGGAACGGTAAGGTCAGTATGATTGGTTTCAGGGCAGGAAGCCCCAGCGGGAATCCCGTCAAGGAAGAACGGGAACATGGATGTACTGGCAGGATGCCACAGGGATAAGGATATCCCGACTAAAGCGAGGTGGGGCGGTGAATAACCGCCCTTTTTTTGCGCGCGTTTTTTCATTTCCCTTCGGCGACTGCCTGCGCAAGATATGTCGGTCTGGCTGACTCATTTTGCGGGCACAAAAAAAGGCGGACAAGTCCGCCTTTGATTTGCTTTGGAAGCCGGAAGTGTTGCGCTTCAGCGTTCCAGATACTTCATTTTGCCTTCCACACCGTCCCATTCTTCCGCATCCGGCAGGGAATCTTTCTTCTCGGTGATGTTCGGCCAGGTCTCCGCCAGTTCAGCATTCAGTTTGATGAATTCCTGCTGATCGGCTGGCACTTCGTCTTCGGAATAGATGGCGTTGGCGGGGCATTCCGGTTCGCACAGGGCGCAATCGATGCACTCGTCAGGGTGGATAACCAGGAAGTTGGGGCCTTCGTAGAAGCAGTCAACGGGGCATACTTCAACGCAGTCGGTGTATTTGCACTTGATGCAGTTTTCGGTAACAACAAAGGTCATGGTTTTGCACCCTCTCCTCAAGAATCGCGGGGCAGTCTAATCCGTCCCGTAATCCCACGCAATATAACAACCTGAATCAGTTGGCTGATATTTCGTGGAGTGTCCGGAACTTACAGAATTCAAGACTTTTCGGTCATATCCTTAAGCTTATACAACAAATCCAGGGCTTGCCGGGGATTGATGGAATCCGGATCGAGCTTGGCCAGCATTTCCACCGCCGGATGGGGTTTGGCGGGTTCGGCGAAAAGATCGGTCTGGACCGGGGCGTTGGCATTGGCCAGCGCCTGGTTGTTGAGATCCTGCTTCTCCAGCTGGTGCAGCTTCTTGCGGGCGTTGCTGATGACGGGTGCGGGCACGCCGGCCAGCTTGGCAACCTGCAGGCCGTAGCTTTGGCTGGCGGGGCCTTCCATGACTTTGTGCAGGAACAGGATGGTGTCGCCGGTTTCCTTGGCGGACAGGTGCACATTGACGGTGTGGGGCACGGTGTCGGGCAGTTGGGTGAGTTCGAAGTAGTGGGTGGCGAACAGGGTGAGCGCCTGGATTTTTACCGCCAGGTGGTTTGCGCACGCCCAGGCCAGGGACAGGCCGTCGAAGGTGCTGGTGCCGCGACCAATCTCGTCCATCAGTACCAGACTTTGGCGGGTGGCGTTGTGCAGGATGTTCGCGGTTTCGGTCATTTCCACCATGAAGGTGGAGCGGCCGCCGGCCAGGTCGTCGGACGAGCCGATGCGGGTGAAAACGCGGTCCACCGGGCCGATCTTGGCGTGCTCGGCGGGGACGAAGCTGCCGATGTGGGCGAGGATGGCGATCAGCGCGGTCTGGCGCATGAAAGTCGATTTACCGCCCATGTTGGG
>CAZBII010000226.1:0-6019 GCA_964491665.1 uncultured Moraxellaceae bacterium | reverse complement strand
GGCCAGCGTCCACTGCGCGTGATTGCCGTGGATGACAATGCTGCCAACCTGAAACTGCTGACCACCCTGCTGCAGGATCTGTCCGTGCAGGTGACCGCCTGCGACAGCGGCCTCAAGGCGCTGCAGCATGTCGAGGAGCAGGAATTCGATCTGGTGCTGATGGACATCCAGATGCCGGTGATGGACGGCATCGAAACCGCCCGTCGCATCCGCATCATGGAAAAAGGCGAACGGCGCACGCCGATCATTGCCGTCACCGCCCACGCCCTGGCCAGCGAAAAACATCACCTGCTCAATTCCGGCATGGACGATTACGTCACCAAGCCCATCAACGAATCGCAGCTGATCCACATCATCCACAAGTGGACCGGCGTCAACCTGCTGCAGAAGAAAACCGACCGTGACGACATGACGATTCCGCCGGTATTGCAGACTGCGGCGGTAGACATGCAACTGGGGCTGCGCCTGGCCAATGGCAAACTGGATCTGGCGGAGGAAATGCTGGACATGCTGTTTGCCTCACTGCAGAAAGACAAACCGCAAATCAGTGCACTGCTGGCCGAAGAAGATTATGGTGCCCTGCTGGAAGTGGTGCACAAGCTGCACGGCGCCACCCGCTACACCGGCGTGCCGAAACTGCAGCAGTGCTCGCATGCACTGGAGGAATCACTGAAACTGCGGCGCTATCCGCAGGTGCCGGAGCAAACCCGCCAGCTGCTGCAGGAAATTGATCGCGTGCTGGACTGGTACGAGCAGCGGCGCGCCAAAGCGTCCTGAGGCGGTGTTATCTAGGCACGGCCACACCACACTTTTTTTTCCCTACGGGAAATTCATTCAGCGGCAGCGCCTGGCCGGCAAGATGAGTCGCCTTCCAGAATCACAAACGCCACCGCGTGCTGCTTTTCATCGGAAATGGTCAGGTGCACGCGGGACACACCCAGCGCGCTGGCATGCTCCAGCGCCCGGTGCGTAAACGTCATCACCGGCGCACCTTTTTCATTGTTGTGAATGTTGACGTGCTTCCAGGTGATGCCGTCGGCAAAACCGGTTCCCAGCGCTTTCACCGCCGCTTCCTTCGCGGCAAACCGCTTGGCCAGATACGCCGGCTTGTTGATGTCGCCCCGCTTCTGGAATTCGGCAAACTCGGATTCGGTGAGCAGGCGGCGGGGAAAGGCATCGCCCATCCGTTCAAACGATTCCGCCATCCGCGCCACCTCGATGATGTCGGTGCCAATGCCGATAATCATGTGCGCGCCTGCAGCATCAGCCGCTTCATTTCGCGTACGGCATCTTTCAGACCGGTGAACAGTGCGCGTGCGATGATGCTGTGCCCGATATTGAGCTCGGTAATGCCGGGAATCGCCGCAATCGGTTCCACATTCTGGTAATTCAGTCCATGGCCCGCGTTCACGATCAGACCATGGCGCAAACCGGTTTCCACCCCGGCGCGAATCCGCTGCAATTCGGATTTCATTACTGCACCATTTTCGGCATCGGCATAGGCGCCAGTATGAATTTCAATGACCGGCGCACCGGCTTTTGCGGCAGCCTCGATCTGCGCATCATCGGCATCGATGAACAGCGACACTTCAATGCCTGCTGCACCCAGTCGATCGCAGGCCGCTTTCACCCGCTCGAAATTGCCCACCACATCCAGACCACCTTCCGTGGTCAGTTCGGCGCGCTTTTCCGGCACCAGACAGCAATGCGGCGGCCGGATGAGTTCCGCAAATGCAATCATCTCGCTGGTCACCGCCATTTCCAGATTCATACGCGTCTGCAGCGTTTCCATCATGACGCGAATATCGCGTTCCTGGATATGGCGGCGGTCTTCGCGCAGATGCACCGTGATGCCATCGGCGCCGGCCTCCTCTGCATCCAGCGCCGCCTGCACCGGATCGGGATAACGGGTGCCCCGGGCCTGTCGCAGCGTGGCGACATGATCCACGTTCACTCCCAGCAGAATTCGGTTATGAAGATTCATGGTGGCCTCTTGATCGGGTGAATGCGTTAATCGTTGCGTGAATGGCGGCAGACAGACTGGTATTTCTTGCGCCGCCAAGCCGGACTGCTTCAACTCCGGAGCAATGATTCAGCGCCGGGCCAGCTGCGCGAAAAGCTCGCGGCTGTGCAGGGGCTTGTCGCCCAGATGCGGCGCCAGCGCCAGCCGGCTCAACTGCTTGGCGGCGGATCGCACCGCGCTATCTTCATACGCCTGCCGGTGGATTTCAAGCAAGTGCGCGCCGCGGAAACAGCGCCGCAAACGCGCCGGCTCCTTCGGCAGTTGCAGCAGACGCACAAAGCCGCTGTCGGCCTCGTACAGATAGTCGCAATCCGGCTGCAGCGGCTCGCCGTGCGTATCGCGATCCAGCACCAGTTCATAACCCAGCTCCAGCAGCAGGCGCTGTTCAAACTGGCGCAGGGGAATTTCCGGCGGCGCGTCCTGCAACTGGCGCAGGGTGTTTTCATAATGCAGGAACAGATCCGGCAGGGACTCCTCGCGCTGCAGCAGCCGCACCAGCAACTCGTTCACGTACATGCCGCTGAACAGGGCTGCGCCAGCGAGCATCACGGATGCCGCCGCCGCTTCCAGCAGACGTCCGCTCTTGAGTTCATTCTTGCCATCAAAGGTAACCGCGAGAGGTGTGAAAGGTTGCAGCAAGCGGGCCTTCGCGCCCTGCTTGCCTTCCTTTTTCAGATGTTTATAAACGATGGAAACGCGGCCTTGCCGGCGCAGGAAAAATTCGCCGATCAGGCTGGTGTCGCGCAGGGGACGCGCGTGCAGAAGGTAACCGTAATCCGGCTCATTTATTGTCATCACCGTAGCCCAGACTGCGCAGGGCTCGCTCGTCGTCGGCCCAGCCGCTCTTCACTTTCACCCAGGTTTTCAGCATGACCTTGCACTCGAGCATCTTTTCCATGTCGATGCGGGCTTCGGTGCCGATCTTGCGCAGGCGCTCGCCGTTGTCGCCAATCACGATGCGTTTCTGGCTGTCCTTTTCCACCAGAATCAGCGCGCCGATGTGCCAGACACCATTTTCAAACACGAATTCCTCGATCTCCACCGCGCAGGCATAAGGCAGTTCCTTGCCCAGCTGGCGCATGATTTTCTCACGCACGATTTCCGCCGCCAGGAAGCGCTGCGAACGGTCAGTGATCTGGTCTTCCGGATAGAAATGTTCGCTCAGCGGCAGACGGGAATTCACTTCCTGCTCCAGCTGATCGAGCTGCCTGTTGCGCAGGGCGGAAATCGGCACGATGGCAGCAAACTCACGTTTCTGCGCCAGCATTTCGATATGGGGCAGCAGCGCCGCCTTGTCCTCGATCTCGTCCACCTTGTTGATGGCCAGGATCACCGGCGATTGCGTGGAGCGGATCTTGCGCAGCACGTGCTCATCGCCTTCATTCCACTTCAAACCGTCCACTACCATAACCACGACATCCACATCGCGCACCGAGCTGGTGGCGGCGCGGTTCATCATGCGATTGATAGCCTTGGGTTCATCGCTATGAATGCCGGGCGTGTCCACATAAATAGCCTGCACGCCGTTTTCAGTTTTGATGCCCAGCACGCGGTGACGAGTGGTCTGCGGCTTGCGCGACGTGATGCTGATCTTCTGCCCCAGCAGATGATTCATCAGTGTGGACTTGCCGACGTTGGGGCGGCCCACGATGGCCACGTAGCCGCAGCGGGATGTTGTTGTCTGTTCGTCTGTCATGATCCGGTTCCGCTGCTTTCCAGCGCTTCGAGTACCTGGCCTGCCGCCACCTGCTCCGCCAGCCGCCGGCTGTGACCTTCGCCACGGCAGACAATACCGGCGTCTTCCACCACGCACTCCACCACAAAATGCTGGGAATGGGAGGCGCCTTCGACACTCAGGATGTTGTAGACGGGCAAGGGTAATTTATGGGACTGCAGCAATTCCTGCAGGCGGGTCTTGTTGTCCTTCACGGTGTCATCCAGGGTCAAACCCTGCAGCCGCTGCGCAAACCAGCGCAGCACCAGCGCCCGGCACTGTTCCATCCCGCCATCCAGAAACACGGCACCGATCACGGCTTCCACCGCATCGGCCAGAATGGAATCCCGGCGCGATCCACCGCTTTTCAGCTCGCCGGGGCCCAGCCGCAGAAACGGTCCCAGCTCCAGCTGCTGTGCAATTTTCGTCAGCGTTTCGCCCTTCACCAGACTGGCGCGCAGGCGACTCAGCTGGCCTTCCTTTGCATGGGGAAACTGGTGAAACAGGGCTTCACCGATAATGAAATTCAGAATCGAATCGCCCAGAAATTCCAGGCGCTCGTTGTTGTCCCTGCCACTGAAACTGCGGTGAGTCAGGGCAAGCTCCAGCAACGCTGGCTGCTGAAACCCGTAACCAATCCTGGCAATCAGACTGGCTGAGCTCATGCGCCCCGGGTATTGACGACGGCGGAGTGACTGAACTTGACCATGGCATCGATGTTGCCGTACATGGGCACGCGACGCTCATAAACAATGTCGATCTTGATGACGCCGTCTTCTTTCTTGATCAGGACGTCATCCTTGGACAATTCCACCTGATTCACCTGCAGACGCTTGTTAATGGTCTGGCGAATTTCATTGGGGCCCATGGATTTGGTGGGTTCTTCCTTGGCAATGTTTTCCAGCGCGGTTTTCACCGCCAGGTCATCGTAGTAGGGACTCCACAGCTTCATGGCCGTTACACCGGCAAATATCACCACCAGCGCCACTGTCATCATGCCCAGCGTCGACATGCCGCCCTGTTTTGTTATTGTGTTCATGATCGCACCTCGAGTTGTCATTCAACCAGCCGGTTACGCTCGAAACTCGGCAGCCAGCCCGGCATGTGCATCCAGATGGCAAACGCCTTGCCCACGATCAGCCTGTCCGGGACAAATCCCCAGTAACGGCTGTCGCGGCTGTTGTCGCGATTGTCACCCATCATGAAATAACTGTTTTCCGGCACGACCCAACTGGCTTCCACTTCGGACGAACGCTGCAAGGTCACCATGATGGAATGGCTCACCTCACCCAGTTGTTCATTATAGATTTTAAATTCAGGTCTGCCCGCCGGCAGCTGCGCTTCCAGGGTCTGCGCCACTGGCTCGCCGTTGATGAAGAGCTGCTTGTCGCGGTAGGTGATCTGATCGCCCGGCACACCGACGACCCGCTTGATGTAGTTAATGCTGGGGTTTTCGGGATATTTGAACACCATGATCTCGCCCCGCTGCGGTTTGCCGATCGGCACGATCTCAGTGCCCAGCACCGGCAGGCGCAGGCCATAGGCAAACTTGTTCACCAGGATATAGTCGCCCACCAGCAGGGTCGGAATCATGGAGCCGGTGGGAATCTTGAAGGGTTCCACCAGAAATGAGCGCAGTACCAGCACCACCAGCAGAACCGGGAAGAACGACACCGGATACTCGATCCAGACCGGCATCGGAGCACCATCAGCCCGACTGCGGCGGAAAACCAGAATATCCAGAAGGTAAACCAGCCCGGTGACTGCCACCAGCACCACCAGAATCAGCGCAAAATCAAAATCCATCGGTTACTTGTCCACCTTGAGAACTGCGAGGAACGCATCCTGGGGAATTTCCACACTTCCCACCTGCTTCATGCGCTTTTTGCCTTCTTTCTGCTTTTCCAGCAGCTTGCGCTTGCGGCTGACGTCGCCGCCGTAACACTTGGCCAGAACGTTCTTGCGCAGCGCCTTCACCGTCTGCCGGGCGATGATCTTGCTGCCGATGGAGGCCTGGATCGCCACATCGAACATCTGGCGCGGAATCAGCTCTTTCATTTTCTCGGTCAGCACGCGACCGCGGTACTCGGCCTGATCCCGGTGACAGATCACCGCCAGCGCATCCACCTTGTCGCCGTTGATCATCACGTCGACCCGCACCAGATTGCTGGACTCGAAGCGCTTGAACGAATAGTCCAGCGACGCGTAGCCCCGGCTGGTGGACTTCAGCTTGTCGAAGAAATCCAGCACCACTTCGCTCATCGGAATCTCGTAGTGCACCG
>CAZBII010000225.1:0-6038 GCA_964491665.1 uncultured Moraxellaceae bacterium | reverse complement strand
GACGAGGAAGACAATGAAATCATCACCGAGCAGAAAATCGATCCGGATTTTATCCGTCCGGATCTGGCGGAAGTGCAGCGCCGTCATGCTTTCGGCTTCGACGAGAATCGTCCCGATGCGGTGAAAAAGCGTCGCGCCACCGGTCAGCGCACCACACGGGAAAATATTGCCGATCTGTGTGATGCCGGCAGTTTTGTGGAATACGGTCCGCTGGCGATTGCGGCGCAGCGTCTGCGGCGTCCGGTGCAGGAACTCATCGAGAAAACGCCGGGCGATGGCATGGTGTGCGGCATTGGCCGCGTCAACGGCGCGCAGTTCGGCGAGGGCAGCCAGTGTGTGGTGCTCAGTTACGATTACACCGTGATGGCGGGCACCCAGGGCATCCAGAATCATCGCAAGAAAGATCGCATGTTCGAGCTGGCGCTGCAGTGGCAGTTACCGCTGGTGCTGTTCAGCGAAGGCGGCGGCGGTCGTCCCGGTGATACCGATGGTCTGGGCTCTTCCGCCAGTCTCGACTGTCTGGCGTTTTTCCTGTTTGCGAAATTGTCGGGGCTGGTGCCGCTGGTGGGCATTGCGTCGGGGCGCAATTTTGCCGGCAATGCCGCGTTGCTGGGCTGCTGTGATGTGGTGATTGCCACGCGCAACGCCAACATCGGCATGGGCGGTCCGGCGATGATTGAAGGCGGCGGGCTGGGTGTGTACGCACCGGAAGAAGTCGGGCCGGTGTCGGTGCAGGTGCAGAATGGTGTGATTGATATTCTGGTGGACGACGAAGCGCATGCCGTGCGCGTCGCCAAACAGTATCTGGCGTATTTCCAGGGCGCGGTCACCGACTGGCGTGCGCCGGACCAGCGTTTGCTGCGCACCCTGATTCCGGAAAACCGTCTGCGTGCGTACGACGTGCGGGCCGTGCTGCACGGCATGGCCGACTGCGATTCCGTGCTGGAACTGCGGCCGCAGTTCGGTGTGGGCATGATCACCGCGCTGGCGCGCATCGAAGGCCGGCCGGTGGGCATTATCGCCAACAATCCGCATCATCTGGCCGGTGCCATCGATGCGCCGGGTGCCGACAAGGCGGCGCGCTTCATGCAGCTGTGCGATGCGTTCGATATTCCGCTGCTGTTCCTGTGTGACACGCCCGGCATCATGGTGGGGCCGGAAGTGGAGAAGACCGCGCTGGTGCGGCATGTGTCGCGCATGTTCGTCACGGCGGCGAGTCTGACGGTTCCCTTTTTCACGATTGTGTTGCGCAAGGCGTACGGTCTGGGCGCGATGACGATGGCCGGCGGCACCCTGAAAGCTCCGCTGTTCACCGTGTCCTGGCCTACCGGCGAATTTGGCGCGATGGGGCTGGAAGGTGCAGTGAAACTCGGTTTCCGCAAGGAACTGGAAGCCGTGAGCGATCCGCAGCAGCGCGACGAACTGTTCCGCAGCATGGTGGCGGAGATGTACGAACGCGGCAAGGCGGTGAACAACGCGACGTTCTTTGAGTTCGACGATGTGATTGATCCGGCGCAGTCGCGGCAGTGGATCATGACCGCGTTGCAGTCGGCGCCGGTGCCGGAAAAGCGCAAGGGCAAGAAGCGGCCCTGCATCGACACCTGGTAATAGCCGCAGCGCATAATCGCCGGCATTTCGCGTTATAAAAACCGTCTGAAAAAACGGCGCCAGAATCGGCTTCTGCCACTTTTGGCGCCGCACTTCCCGCACTTTTCACAAAGCCGTTCCGAATGCGGCAAACTGCATTGACAGTCGTGAACCCGGTCTCATTAACTGTGCGGGTGAACTGGTATGGCCGCTGTCCGCGCCATCCGGTCATTCCATGTCAGGGAGGGCATTTCGATGCCGCAATTTGATCCGGGAATGCTGCTGGGCGGGCTGCTGATTTTTATTTACGCCACCGAACGTTTCAACACCCCGCGCACCATTCGTGCCTCCACTACCGCCGGCCGTTACTATTCCGCCGCCACCATTTACCTGCTGATCTATCTGCTGACTTTTTACGTGTTCTGCCAGTATCCCCACCTGCTGAAAATGCTGCTCAGCGACAGCGCGGCGCAGCAACCGCTGGCTCAGATGGAAGGTGGCAACACACCGATTCTGGTGGCGATCATCTTCTCGCTGCTGGTGCCGAAAATTCCACTGATCTCGGATCTCGATACCCGCCTGCGTGCCTTTCTGCACCGTCTGGCGTCGATTCCCTACGAGGCGATGCGCATGAGCAAGGAAGTGCAGGCCATGCACTTTGCGATTCCGGACAATATTGGCGAAGAGCTGCAGCGCGAAATGGAAGAGCGCAATTTTCCCGTGCAGGCGACCCCTGGCGGCAAGGCGGACCCCATCGTGCGCAACTGGATGAACATTGCAACACTGGTCATCCAGTTGCGGCGCTGGGAACAGGCGGATGTCTTTGCCGCTTTCATGCAGGAACGCAGCGGCCAGCTGCAGCGCATCAACGAACGCTATCTGCGGCTGTGTTCCGCCGCCATCAATGCCCATGCCCTGTGCCAGCAGGCAAAAGTGCAGCCGGAAGTGCCGGCCCTCACCGATGCCGCGCTGCGTTTCTGTCGCAACCTGCGCAGCGAGGAAAAAATTCTCTACAGCGAAATCTGTGATTTCGTCAGTCAGGCCATTCTGGCGAACTGCCTGCGCGCACAGTCACGGCGCGCCGCGCTGGAGCAGCTGGGCTTCCAGCCACGGGAAGATGCCGAACGGGAAGGGCTGACCATTCATCAGGGCGTGACGCTGGCGGGACTGCTCATGATGTTGCTGCTGGGCAGTTTCATCCTGTTTTCGCAAAGCATGCTGGACATCGAGCGCATTCTGGTTCGTACCACCATGATTGTGTCGGTGTACTCGGCCGCGCTGTTTTTTGCGGTCTATCCCAAGGCGCAGTGGCGTTACTTCCAGCACCAGCCGGGGCAGTTTTATCCGGTGGCGGGTTATCTGGTGTGCGCCCTGATGGCCACGGCGGCCAGTGCGCTGATCAATCTGGGTTTTCGCATGCTGATCCAGATGAGTGATAGCGGCAGTACCGGCTGGCTGCAGGGGCTGGAAAATGTCTGGCGGCATTTTTCCACGCTCTCCTATCCCTGGCTGTTCATGTCATTCGTGGCCACGCTGACGATGGCGTTTCTGATTGACTGGGATCTGTCGCCTCGCGTCGGTATGCGCCTGCAGCGCTGGTGCAAGGGTGTGCTGCTGATGCTGGCGCTGGCCGGCGCCGCGTGGCTGGCGTTTCTGTGGCTGCAGGGTTTGTATCTGGAACAGCAGAAGCCTTTGCCTGTGACGCTTTCGAGCGTGATGCGCAACAGCTGCATCATCGGACTGGTGCTGGGCTATTTCGTGCCGGCCTGGTTCAACCGCTCGGTGGCGGGTGCGAAGCAGGGCACCCGCCTGCTGGACACGTCGAAACCGCTGGAGCCGGTGCTGGTGTGAATGTCACGGCCGCTGCTACAGCAGCGGCTCCAGTGTGCGCAGATAGTCCTGCAGACGGCGGCTGTTATCCGGACCCAGCCGCCACAGCAGTTTTTCCAGTGCGCTGGCTTTTTCCAGCGCTTCGTCTTTGTACAGATACGACACGATGGAAACCTTCAGTTCGGTTTCACCCGGCAGCGGCTGCACGGCGTTGACGCGGGCGATGGCCAGTTTCAGCCGGTCGCGGAATTGCCCGCCGTTGCCCAGTTCGTCGTGGGCATTCTGCAGCAGCGGTTCCCAGGCGTGAAAATAATCCGCTGCGCGTTGCGGTGAAATCGCGGTGAGTGCGCTGACCAGTGCATCCTTGCGCTGGAAGCTGAGCGGCTCCAGCCAGAAGCGGTTGTCTTCCTTGCGGGCGCGAAACGGTTGCAGTTCGTAGGACAGTGGCCGGTCCTTCACCGGAAACTTTCCTTCCGCCACCAGATTCACCAGCGCCACCCATTTGCGCAGCTGTTCCGGTGGCAGCAGCCAGCCGGCCAGTTGCGGACTGAGTTCGGCGGCGGCCTGCAGCACGCTGGCGTCACTGCCATCCAGTTGCGGCGGTTTGGCCAGCAGCGGAGCTGTGGAGGCGGTTTCGCTGGCAGCGGCGATCACCGGCAGGTCGCTGGCCGTTGCTGGCGATGCGGGGGTGTCTTCGCGTAGCACCGGATGCGATTCCAGCGCGGGGCTGGGTTCGGCGGTGGCGGCCGGACCGGGAGCCGGTGTGGCCGGCGCGGGAATCTGCTGCTGGCGTTGCATCAACAGGATGACGATCAGGCCGCAACCGACCACGATCGCAGTGGTGAGAATTTTCTTCAGCATGCCATTGCCTCCGGGTGAACTGAAAAATCACGGTGCCGCTGTTTCGGATGTTGGTATCATGCGGGTCGCGCTGCCGTATTTCAAACGGGTTAATTATGGCGGCGCTCATTCATGGGGAAGCCGGAACGGTCCGGCACAAAGGAGATTGCATGCGTATCGTCCGGGGAGTGTTGTTGCTGGTATTGCTGCTGGGGGCCGGCGGCACGGCGGCGCTGTATATGGCGCCGGTGCCCGTCACCCGTTTCCTGCTGAACATGGAGCGTGTGGCGTCCGGGCTGGAGCGCAAGCAGCTGCAGCTGGATGACGGCACTGAGTTTGTGTACCTGGAAGGCGGTCGCGGCGAGCCGCTGGTGCTGCTGCACGGCTTCGGCGCCGACAAGGATCACTTCACCCGGGTGGCGCGTCATTTCACCGGCCGCTACCGCGTGATCATTCCCGATCAGGTGGGCTTTGGCGAATCCGCGCATCCGCAGCCAGGCGATTACACGCCGCAGACCCAGGTACAGCGTCTGCACGCATTGATGCAGAAGCTGGGTGTGTCCTCGCTGCACATGGGTGGCAATTCCATGGGTGCGCACATGGCGGTGACGTTCGCGCACAGCTTTCCCGGTGAAGTGAAAAGTCTCTGGCTGCTGGATTCCGGCGGGCTGTGGAGTGCGCCGGGCAACGATTTCATGGCGCAGGTCAAAGCCACTGGCCGCAATCCGCTGCTGGCGCGCAGCACCGAAGAATTTGCCGCCGTGGCGGGCTATGTCATGGCCGATCCGCCGTTCGTGCCGCGCCCGATGCTGGACGTGATCGCGCAGGAACGCATCCGCCATCACGATCTGGAGCAGGAAATTTTCCGGCAGATCAGTGGTGATTCGCTGGAAGAGCGTGCCGCCGCGGTGCGGGTACCGACGCTGATCGTGTGGGGGAAAGAGGACAGGCTGGTGACGCCGGCAGTGGGGGAGTTCCTGCACCGGCTGATGCCACATTCGAAGCTGATCATCATGGAAGGGGTGGGTCATCTGCCGATGCTGGAGCAGCCGGCGCAGACCGCGCAGGACTATCTGGACTTCCGTAACACGTTCTGAGGGATTACACGGCGGTCTGGTTGAGGGCGCTGTTTTCCAGCAGCTGCAGGCGGGTGCGAATCGATGCTTCGATGCCCGCCGCATGCAGGCCGCACTGCTCCAGCATTTCGCCGGGCTTGGCGTGATCCACGTAAATGTCCGGGATGCCCAGATTCAGCACCGGCATCACCACGTTGCGCTGCGCCAGCAGTTCGTTCACCGCTGAGCCGGCGCCGCCCATCACGGCATTTTCTTCCACGGTCACCAGCAGATGATGGCTGGCGGCCAGTTCCAGAATCAGGGCTTCATCCAGCGGCTTCACGAAGCGCATGTCGGCCACGGTGGCACCGAATTCCTTGCCGGCGTCCTTGCAGGCAGCCAGCACGGTGCCGAACGCCAGGATCGCCACGCCCTTGCCGTTCTGCACGATGCGGCCCTTGCCGATGGGCAGGGCCTGCATTTTCTGCTCGATGGCCACGCCGGGGCCGGTGCCGCGCGGATAGCGGATCGCCGCCGGGCCACGGAACTGGTAACCGGTGTACAGCATCTGCCGGCATTCGTTTTCGTCTGACGGCGCCATCACGATCATGTTGGGAATGCAGCGCAGGTAGGACAGGTCGTAAGCGCCCGCGTGCGTGGGGCCGTCCTCGCCCACCAGACCGGCGCGGTCGATTCCGAAGGTGACATCCAGATTCTGCAGCGCCA
>CAZBII010000224.1:0-6059 GCA_964491665.1 uncultured Moraxellaceae bacterium | reverse complement strand
GGCGGCCGTTGGGAGCCCAGGTCGGCGACAGGATCGGCTCGGGTGATTCAAGAATGATTTTTTCATTGAAGCCATCTACATCCGCAACATAGAGGCGGTAGCGCTGCTTGCGGGCCTGCAGGTGTTCCATGGTCACGTACAGCATGCGGGTGGAAAAAGCGCCCCGGATGCCGGTAATGGCTTCATAGATTACATCGCTGATGTAGTGGGCCATGCCACGCAGGTTGTTGCTGGTGACGGTGCCCTTCTTCACGGATCGCTGCTGGAACACATCAAACAGCTCGAAATCGGCGCGGTACTGACCACCGCCGGCAGGCTGCATGCGCCCAATGACCAGGTATTCGGTACCCAGGACTTTCCAGTCACGGTAGAACACCTGGCTGGCTTCCGTCGGGCGACTGAGCATATCCGACCGTTCCAGCGGCTTGAACTGGCCGGAACGGTACAAGTCTGCATGGACAATCGCTGCAACATCTTCCGGCAGGCGGGACGACTGGGTCCAGGCAAACGGCACGATGGCAATGGGGGTTGCATTATCCATCCCCTTGCTGATGATGACCGTCAGTTCCGCCCTGGCAGACAGGGACAGAACCAACAGAAACAGCGCTGCAAAATAACGAACGAACATAGGATGTTGTATCTCCGGCATCAATACATCAGATCATCAGGATTAAACTTGAGCTTGAGACTGCGGAAGTAGCGATCAAACTTGACCGGGTCATCCGGTACGACAAATCGCTCTGCCTTCTGCACCGCCACCACGGCTGCGCGATCAAAGGCTGGGTTGCCACTGCTCTCAATTACGTTAACGTCATTCAACTCACCGCCCGGCAGCAGCGTGATGCGCAAGGTTACCACCATTCCGGTACGGGAACTTGGCGGTCGACTCCAGTTATTGGCTACCGTCTGCATGATTCCTGCGATGAATTGCTGAATCTCGTCCGGCGGCTCATCGATCGAAACAGCGGCCGGCGGAGCTGCAGCCGGTTTCGCCTTTTTGCCGGGATCACTCTTGGGCTTCTGCTTCTCGAGCTGCTTCATTTCGCTTTTCAGCAGATCGCTGAAATCCGTGGTTGGCTCCGGCTTCTTGGGCTTCGGCTCAGGTTTTTTTGGCTCGGGCTTTTTCGGTTCCGGTTTTTTGGGTTCAGGCTTCTTCGGCTCCGGCTTCTTGGGTTCGGGCTTTTTCGGTTCAGGCTTCTTCGGCTCCGGTTTGGGCTCGGGCTTCTTGGGCTCGGGCTTGGGTTCCGGCTTTTTCGGCTCTGGCTGCGGCTTGGGCGGCGTCGGCTTGGGATTGGGTTTGGGGGAAACCTGCTTTTGCGGTTTCTCGCGCACCATGGCCGTGACGTGCATGGGCATGGCCTTGGGCATCATCACTTCTTCAGACGGTTTCCAGCTGAAGAAGAAAACGCCCACCACCAGCGCGTGTATCAGGAGCGACTTGCCAAGGGCCGCCTTGTCAATACGTTCAGAGACCAAACTTACGGCTCCTCGCGCGGACTTTCGGTAATCAGGCCAACGTCATTAACACCGGCCTTCTGCAGGGCGACCATCATCTGGACCACCAGACCATAATCGACACCACTGTCGCCCTCGACCAGCACCGGCGTTGCAGGCTTGTTGCGCTTGATCTTGCCCACCATTTCAGCCACTTCTTCCATGGCCTTGGGCTGCTTGGTGTCGCCACCCACGCTCAGGTAGTACTGACCGCTCTTGTCCACCGAAACGATGATGAACTCTTCATCCTTGGGTGTTTCGATGGGCTTGGCATCAGCATCCGGCAGATCGACCTTGACGCCGGCTGTCATCATGGGCGCGGTGATCATGAACACCACCAGCAATACGAGCATGACGTCGATATAGGGCACGACGTTGATTTCAGATGAAAGCTTGCGCCGTACGGTCGTTTTTTTCTGGGCCATGAGTTTCGCTGCTCGCTACGGGGCTTACTTGTCGTCCGCTTCGCCGGAATGGGCTTTGCGGTGCAGGATGCTGGTGAATTCGTCAGAGAAGGTTTCGTAGCTGTGCAGCAGACCGTCCACACCGCTGGAGAACCGGTTGTAGCCCACCACGGCAGGAATGGCGGCGAACAGGCCGATGGCAGTGGCGATCAGCGCTTCGGCAATGCCAGGTGCGACCGCGGCCAGCGTTGCCTGTTGCTGGCTCGCCAGGTTGAGGAAGGAATGCATGATCCCCCACACAGTGCCCAGCAGGCCGATATAGGGACTGGTTGAGCCGATGGTAGCCAGCATGGGCAGCTGTGCTTCCAGCTTTTCCTGCTCACGCAGCAGGGCAACCCGCATGGCGCGCTCGGTTCCATCCATCACGGAATCCGGATCGCTGTTGACGTTCTTGCGCAGGCGGGCGAATTCCTTGAAGCCGGCGCGGAAGATGTTCTCCTGTCCGCAGTAGGGATTCGGGTCAGTATTCACCTGCACGAACAGGCGGCTGAGATCGATGCCCGACCAGAACCTCTCCTCGAAATTGACCTGCGCTTTACGGCTTTTGGAGATGACGTTAAAGCGCTGCCAGATCATGTACCAGGACCAGACCGACAGGGAAAACAGGGTGAGCATGATCAGCTTCACGAAAAAGGTAGCGTTGATGATCAGACTCAGGATGGACATTGATTCCACTTGCGATTGTCTCCTTTGTTAATGCGAATTCGGGCCAGACGGAAGCCGGGCCTGGGAAAACTGGTCTTTGACGGGGGCAGGCAGGGCCGCCGGCCGCAGCTGGCGGGTATCGACACAGGCCACCTTGATGCGGGCGTCGCACAGTATATCGTCACCCCGCCGGACCTGCTGATGAAAAACGACGTAGGTGCGCGCCAGCTGGTCCAGCACCGCCGTGACCGTCAGGGCATCGTCCATGCGGGCCGGCTTGCGGTACTGGGCATCGACGCTGTGGACCACGAACTGGAGCTGGTCGGCTGCCAGCGCGCCAAACTCAAATCCCAGGCTGCGCAGGAACTCGGTGCGGGCCCGCTCCATGAATTTCAGGTAGTTCACGTAATACACGATGCCGCCGGCATCCGTGTCTTCCAGATAGACACGCAAACTGATGGAAAACTCATTCATCGTTGAACAGATCCTGGATCGGGGCGGATGCGCGGGCAGGCGGATTGAGACCGAAATGCAGCCAGGCCTGCCGGGTCACAACACGGCCACGCGGCGTGCGCATGATGAAACCCTGCTGGATCAGATAGGGTTCCACCACGTCTTCCAGCGTGCCGGATTCCTCGCTGATGGCCGCCGCCAGACTCTCGACCCCCACCGGGCCACCATCGAACTTCTCCATGATGGTCAGCAGCAAACGGCGGTCCATAGTGTCAAAACCGTGCGAATCCACCTTCAGCATGTCCAGCGCCCTGGCGGCCACTTCGACACTCACCCGACCATCACCTTTCACTTCGGCATAATCCCGCACCCGGCGCAGCAGACGGTTGGCAATACGCGGGGTGCCGCGACTGCGCCGGGCGATCTCGGTGGCGCCGTCTGCTTCCATCGACACCCCCAGAATGGCGGCCGAACGGCTGACGATGCGGGACAGTTCTTCCACCGAATAGAATTCCAGCCGCTGGACGATGCCGAAGCGGTCGCGCAGTGGCGAGGTGAGCAGCCCGGCGCGGGTGGTGGCACCCACCAGGGTAAACGGCGGCAGATCAATCTTGATGGAACGGGCGGCAGGACCTTCGCCGATCATGATGTCGAGCTGGTAGTCTTCCATGGCGGGATAGAGGATTTCCTCCACCACGGGACTGAGGCGGTGGATTTCATCCACGAACAGCACGTCGCCTTCTTCCAGATTGGTCAGCAGGGCCGCCAGATCGCCCGCCTTTTCCAGCACCGGCCCGGATGTGCTCTTGAGATTGCCGCCCATTTCATTGGCGATAATGTTGGCCAGCGTGGTTTTGCCCAGTCCCGGCGGGCCGAAAATCAGGGTGTGGTCCAGCGCCTCGCTACGCCCCTTGGCAGCCGAGATAAAAATCTCCATCTGCTCACGCACGGCATCCTGCCCGGTATAGTCGGACAGCCACGTGGGACGAATGGCCCGGTCATGGGCATCGTCCTTGCCGGACAGTGGAGAAATGAGGCGATCGGATTCGAGCATGTGTTCTGTTTGACGTCAGGTCAGGGCATGTCAGATTGCAGATCAGGAGGCCTTCACCATGTTCCTGAGTGCCTGCTTGATGATGTCTTCGCTTCTCAGGCCTTCGGTGTCCAGCGCGGCAATGGCCCGGGCTGCTTCCTGGGGCTTATATCCTAGCGCAATCAGGGCACTTTCCGCTTCTGAAATTTCGATACGTGCAGTGCGTTTTGTGGCACCGGTCGCCATCGTTGCCGGCAGTGAAGGCAACCACTGGCTGAAATCCTTCAGGCGATCCTGCATTTCCACAAGGAGACGTTCGGCGGTCTTGCGGCCCACGCCGGGGAGCTTGATCAGGGTGTTGATGTCATGATTCTGCACGCAACGGACGAATTCGGCCCCGTCCATGCCCGACAGAATGCCCAGCGCCATTTTCGGTCCGACGCCATTCACCCGGATCAGCACACGGAAAAGCTCACGCTCCGCCTTGTCGATGAACCCGTACAGCAATTGAGCATCCTCGCGCACCACAAAATGCGTGTGCAGGGTGACCGGCTGACCCACCTCCGGCACTTTGTAGTAAGCCGTGAGCGGCACTTCGATTTCATAACCCACACCGCCTACATCCACCAGCAGACGGGGTGCCTGTTTTTCCAGAAGGATTCCGTGAATGCGACCAATCATAGGGCGAGTCCGATCATGTGTATCCGGTCAGAGCCGCAGCCGTCCGCGCCGAACCTTGCGCGCTCCGGCCATGCGGATCAGGCTTTGGGACATGTGGGTGTGGCAAATGGCAACCGCCAGTGCGTCGGCGGCATCGGCCTGGGGTGATTTATCCAGCCCCAGCAGATGGCACACCATTTTCTGCACCTGGGTTTTCTCGGCGGCGCCGGTTCCCACGACAGACTGCTTGACCTGGCGGGCGGAATATTCGCTGACGGGAAGCTGATGCGTGGTGCAGGCCACAATGGCGGCTCCCCTCGCCTGCCCCAGCTTCAGCGCAGAATCGGGATTGCGGGCCATAAAGACCTGCTCGATGCCTGCCTGGCCGGGCTGATAAAGACGGATGACCTGATCGATGCCGCGAAAAATAAGGTCGAGCTTCTCGCTCAGATCGGTAGCGGATTCCGTGCGAATGCAGCCGCTATCTATATATTGAAGGCGTGAACCCTCGGCGCTGATGACGCCGTAACCGGTGATCCGGGAGCCTGGGTCAATTCCGAGAATTACGGGCATGCCGCTGAACGTCCGCCTTTTTCGTTTCGGTTGCGAGGTAGTCTAGCAGCACAGTCGCGACTGTCACTTTATTTCTGTACTAATTTCATAAGGTTAAAGGCGGGATTTAAGGAAGGAGTGAAAAAGGGCGGCGCCCTTGGGGAGGCGCCGCCCAGTGGTTACGCCTGGGGGGAAGGCGTTTTCTCGCGAGCACCTACGAGTCCAAGAATGCCGATCGCCATGACAATCACCACGGAGTTGTCAACCAGCATGTCCGCCACGCCGGGAGCCTTGGCAAACAGGATCAGGGCCGAAGCCAGGACTGCGATAAGGCCGAAGACAAATACGTTCAGTGCTTTCATGTTGGAATCCCCTGTTTGGCTGCCATCATGGCGGTTATCAAGATGGACACAGTCTATCCAGGGGAACCTTCGGGCCGTTATGAACTATTACCAGCCCAAAATGGACACTCTGCAGGATCGGAAATGCAGCCAAGTTGGCAACCCTGCAACCGGCGGTCCGCTTCCCGGTTCGAGACCTCTTTCACACTCCCCGCACATTCAGGGTTTATTCAGCCTGAAAATGGTTAAACTGCGCACGGAATTTACTTTTGGCAGTTCTTTTTCGAGACCATCAACAATCAGGAGCAGTGTTGACCATGAACAAATCAATGATCGCAGGAACCCTTCTGGGCGTGGGTGTGGCAACAGCGGGCGGCGCCTATTCCGGCTACCAGCTGCTGAAAGAGCCGGATCATG
>CAZBII010000223.1:0-6115 GCA_964491665.1 uncultured Moraxellaceae bacterium | reverse complement strand
GGCGATGCCGGTGTTGTAGAACATGTCGGTGGGCAGGGCGACGATGGTTTCCAGCAGGTCGGCTTCCAGAATGTAGCGGCGAATTTCGCTTTCACCGCTGCCGGCGCCGCCGGTAAAGAGCGGTGAGCCGTTGAGGATGATGCCGATGCGGCTGCCCTGCTCTTTGGCGCCGGGATTGTGGGGCTGCATTTTGCTGATCAGGTGCAGCAGGAACAGCAGCGAGCCATCGGACACGCGGGGCAGGCCGGGGCCGAAGCGGCCGTCGAAGCCTTTGATGGTGTGTTCGTCCTTGATGTCGCCTTCGATTTTTTTCCAGTCCACACCGAACGGCGGGTTCGACAGCATGTAATCGAATTTGTCGCCGGGCAGGTGATCGTTGGACAGGGTGTTGCCGAGTTTGATGCGATCGACTTCCTGGCCCTTGATGAGCATGTCGGCTTTGCAGATGGCATAGGATTCGGGGTTGAGTTCCTGGCCGAAGGCGCGCATGACGGCGTTGGGATTGTGGCTGATGACGTATTCCATGCCCGCCGACAGGAAGCCGCCGGTGCCGGCGGTGGGATCGTAGATGGTGCGGATGATGCCGGTTTTGGTGAGGGCGTCATCGTCTTCCATGAACACCAGCGAGGTGGTGAGGTGGACAATGTCGCGCGGGGTGAAATGCTCCCCCGCCGTTTCGTTGGAGCTTTCCGCAAAGCGCCGGATCAGTTCCTCAAACACCAGCCCCATGTCGTGGTTGCTGATGGCCTGGGGGCTCAGGTCTGTGGTGGCAAATTTCTGCACCACTTTGTAGAGCAGGTTGGCTTCGTTGAGCTGGCCGATGTATTCGTCGAAGCGGAAGTGTTCGAAGATTTCCCGCGCGTCCTTGGAGAAACTCTGGATATAGGTGCCGAGATTGGCCTTGATGTCGCCCTGCCCCAGTTTCGACAGGTCCATGGGCGAGGTGTTGAAGAAGCGCTGGTCGGTGGCGCGCAGGATGAGTTTTTCCAGGCCTTCTTCCGGCAGGTTCAGGCCTTTGGTCTGTTCATGGGCCTTGAGCACGGCGGCCTTGGTGGGCGCCAGCACGCATTCCAGACGGCGCAGCAGGGTAAAGGGCAGGATGACGCGGCCGTACTGGGATTGCTTGAAGTCGCCGCGCAGCAGGTCGGCCACGGCCCAGATAAAGGCGGCGGTCTGGGAAAAATTCGTTGTGGTCATGGCAGATTCTTGTGTAGGTTCGGGTGTTGTTCGCAGGTTGCGGCAAAGTGTATCAGAACCGGGCATTCCCCCGGCAACCTGCCACTATAATGACGCTATTCCTGTTCGATCCGCCGTTCCGGCCAGTCACCCGAGTATCCAGGCATGACGCAGCAGCACGATCATTCTCACCATTCTCACGGTCATCACGGCCACCACCACGCCCCCGCCAATTTCAACCGCGCCTTTGCCATTGGCATCGTGCTCAATTTCGGTTTTGTCATCATCGAGGCCGGCTATGGCTGGCACGTCAATTCGCTGGCTCTACTGGCGGACGCGGGTCACAACCTGAGTGACGTGGCGGGTCTGGTGCTGGCCTGGGCCGGTGCGCTGGCGGGCAAGCTGCGGCCGGATGCGCGGCACACTTACGGCTGGAAACGGGCGTCGATTCTGGCGGCGTTTCTGAATGCGCTGTTGCTGCTGGTGGCGATGGGTTCGCTGATCTGGGAGGCGCTGCAGCGGCTGTCGTCACCGCAGCCGATCGCGGGCGTGACCATCATGGCGGTGGCGGCGGTGGGCATCGTGATCAACACGGCCACGGCGCTGCTGTTCATGCGCGGGCGCGAGCACGATCTGAATATTCGCGGGGCGTTTTTGCACATGGCGGCGGATGCGCTGGTGTCGGCGAGCGTGGTGGTGGCCGGCGCGCTGGCACTGTGGCAGGGCTGGAACTGGCTGGACCCGGTGATGAGCCTGCTGATTGCCGGCGTGATCGTGGTGGGCACCTGGAGCCTGTTCCGGCAGTCGCTGCATCTTTTATTCGACGGTGTGCCGGACAGTGTGAATCTGGAGGCGGTGCGGAATTATCTGCAGCAGTTACCCGGTGTGAGTGCCGTGCATGATCTGCATGTGTGGGCGATGGGCACGTCGCAGACTGCGCTGACGGCGCATCTGATCATGCCCGCCGGCCAGCCGGACGATGCCTTCTATGCGCAGGCGGCGGAGCATCTGGAACAGCATTTCGATATTGATCATGTGACGCTGCAGGTGGTGCGCAGGCCGACGATGGCGGGTTGCGGGGACGATCATTCACACGGGCATGAACATGGACATGAACACGAACATGGGCACGAACATGATCACGATCATCACAATCACACCCATTGACCGGTTCAACCGGCCTGCGCCACCGCCCGTCCCAGATTGCGCACTTCCGTCCACCAGAAGGTGAAGGCCAGCAGGATCGCGCCCAGATGGTCGGCGCCTTTCACCTTGTCGAACGTGATCAGATAAACGAAACGGTCGAGCTGCGCGACATAAGGCAGGCCGGTGGTTTTCTGGAACAGCGCAATCAGCAGCAGCACCAGCGCGATCCACGCCGTCCATTCCTGCGGCCGTTCAAAGGTGGGCGCCAGAATATTCCCGCCGGCGTTGGCGGGCAGAATCAGACGCCGCCCCGCCAGCAGCACCGCGACAATATTCAGCGCCAGCACCAGCGGTCCGCCACCGACGTGAAACGGGCCGATGGCACTGCCGCTGGCATGGGGTGGAAAACCCAGCACTGACAGCACCGCCAGCACACCGCCGCTGAAGATGCGTCCCAGCAGCGCGCCGGGCGTGGCATAGATACCCAGCATCGGCAGCAACTGGTCCAGCACCTGGATCAGCGTGGGAACGAAGATCAGTACCAGCACGATGGCGTAGATGTTTTTTTTCATTGGGTAACGCGTTTCCTCTGGCCGGACAGCCGGGAGAGCATTTTCAGTTGGCTACATTTCGTAGCCAACTAGCCACCTTCCCGATCGAGCTTATTTAATGCAGGTCAGGCCAGCGTTTGCGCGCCGCTCATTTCCCCGCCTTCAGCAACTGCCAGTACTTGTCATAGATCAGCACGGCATCGCCCACATCATTGTGGAACTCGCCTGCATCCAGTGTAGCCTTGTCGGGAAAAATCACCGGATCGTTTTTGGTTTTCTCGTCCAGCAATGCCTTGCCCGCCTTGTTCGGTGTGGCGTA
Organism: uncultured Moraxellaceae bacterium; assembly: GCA_964491665.1. GTDB lineage: Bacteria > Pseudomonadota > Gammaproteobacteria > Pseudomonadales > Ketobacteraceae > Ch67. Next base: position 2,923 of record CAZBII010000223.1, on the reverse strand, counting down.
ACCCACATACTCCACGCTCTGCTTCGCCACTTCCGCTTTCAGCATGTAGTTAATGAACTTGTGCGCGTTCTCGATATTTTTCGCGCCAGCCGGGATGGTGAAGCTGTCCATCCAGAACACCGCGCCTTCCTTGGGATAGATGTATTGCAGATTGGGATCATCCTCGCGCGACTGCACCACCGAGCCATTCCAGATCATGCCCAGATTCACGTCGCCGGACAGGAACGGTTCGCGCGGCGCATCGGAGTTGAATACCAGCACGTTCGGCATCAGCTCTTTCAGGTATTCATACGCTTCCCTGATCTGCGCTTCGTCGGTGGTGTTGGCGGAATAGCCCTTGATGCGCAGCGCCATGTGAAAAACTTCGCGCACGTCGTCGGTCAGCACCAGCCCGTTCTTGAATTTCGGATTCCAGAAATCCTGCCAGCCGGTGATGCTTTCTTTCGGAATATTTTTCACATTGATGCCGATGCCAGTGCTGCCCCACAGATACGGAATCGAATAATCGTTGCTGGGGTCGAACGGTTTGTTCAGCAGGTCCGGATCAAGATTGGAATAGTTGGCCAGTTTCGTCTTGTCGACTTTCTGCAGCAGGCCCTCTTTCGCCATCTTGCTGACGTAATAGGTGGACGGCACCACCACGTCATAACCGGCGCCTTTCATCAGCTTGAGTTTGGTGTACAGCGTCTCGTTGCTTTCATAGGTGGAATACACCACCTCGATGCCAGTTTCCTTCTGGAATTCCTCCAGCGTCTCTTCGGAAATGTATTCCGACCAGTTGTACACCACCACCTGCTCGCCGGCCTGCACCAGCCCACTGGCACTGGCCAATGCCAGAACGGCCCACCATTTTTTCATGTTCATGGGTTATTTCCTCTTCGAGATCCATTGGGATAACAAAATCAGGGTCAGCGACATGATCAGCATCAGCGTCGCCAGCACGTTCACTTCCGGCGACACGCCAATTTTCACCAGCGAGAACACGCGAATCGGCAGAATTTCGTAACCGGGGCCGCTGACAAACGAACTGATGATCACGTCGTCCAGCGACAGGGTAAAACTCAGCAGCCAGCCGGCAATCAGCGCCGGCGCACTCATCGGCAGCAGGATCTTGCGCATGGCGGTCCACTCGCTGGCGCCCAGATCGCGCGCCGCATCCAGCACCGAATTGTCGAAATTGCTCAGCCGGCTGAACACGGTAATCAGCGTGAACGGCAGACAGAACGTGGTGTGCGCCAGCAGCAGCGACCAGAAGCCCAGCGAAATGCCCAGCGCCATGAAGATCAGCAGGAAGGCAATCGCCAGCACGATGTCCGGCGACATCATTTCCACGAAGGTCAGGCCGCCCATGAATTTCTTGCCGCGAAAATCGTAGCGGTACAGCGCGATCGCCCCCAGCGCACCCAGAATCGTCGCCAGCGTGGAGGCCGACGCCGCCACCACCAGTGAATGGCCGGCAGCGCTCATCAGGTTGTCGTTCTGCCAGAGTTTTGCAAACCACTTGAGCGTAAAGCCGCGCCACTCGGTGCCGTACTTGTGCTCGTTGAAACCGTTCGCCACCAGCACCACGATCGGCACGTACAAATACAAAAACACGCCGCCCACCAGCAACCACTGCAGCAGACGCAGCGGATTAAAGCGTCGAGTCATGGATGCCTCCGGCGCGGTTGATCCGCTTCGACGCCTGGAAGTACGCCAGCATCATCAGCCCCATCAGTGCGATCAGCGTGATGCTGATGGCGGAGCCGAACGGCCAGTCCATCGACGACAGGAACTGGTTGCGTACCACATTCCCCACCAGCAGGTTTTTTGCGCCGCCCAGCAGATCGGAAATGTAGAACATGCCCATCGCCGGCAGGAACACGATCAGGGTGCCGGCGACGATGCCCGGCGCGGTGAGCGGAATCACAATCTGCCGCAGCACCTGCACGCGCCCGGCACCCAGATCCCGCGCTGCTTCAATCAGGCTGTGATCCAGTTTCTCCAGATTGCTGTACAGCGGCAGCACCATGAACGGGAACAGGATATACACCAGCCCCACCACCACCGCGAACGGCGTGTACAGCAGATCCAGCGGCGCATCGACAATGCCGGTGGCCAGCAGAACCGTGTTGATCAGTCCCTGCTTGGCAAGAATGAGTTTGATGGCGTAGGTGCGGATGAGGGAGTTGGTCCAGAACGGAATGATGACGAGAAACAGCGCCAGCGCGCGCGGCCCCGGCTGCAGCCGCGACAGCCAGTACGCAAACGGAAAACCCAGCAGCAGGCACAGCAGCGCAGTAACACCCGCCAGCCACAACGAATGCCAGAACACCTGCAGATACAGTGGGTCCGCCAGCCGGGCGTAATTGTCCAGCGTGAAATCCCAGGCGATCAGTTCCGCCGGATCGCGGCTGGCGAAACTGACGATCACCACCAGCAGCGTGGGCAGCAGCACCCACACCCACAGCCACAGGTTGACGGGAATGATGGTGATCCAGCGGAACGGGTCAGGGCGCGTCATGCGGCAGCACCACTTCCCAGCCTTTCACCCAGGTGACAATCACTTTCTGGTTGATGCGGTAATCGAAATCCGGATCGTCTTCGTCGAAGAATTCGCTGGCCAGCACGATCTGGCCGTTGCGCAGTTCAATCACGCTGTCGAGGGTCTTGCCCTTGTAATTGCGCTCCTGCACAAAGCCCAACAACCCATGCTCCGGCGGTGCATCTTCAAAATACTGGATGCGCAGATCCTCCGGCCGCAGCAGCACATGGATCTGCTCGCCGGCATTGAGGGGCCGCTTCGACTTGATCGGCACACGCCGCTCCAGAATTTCCACTTCGAAAGTGCCGTCGCCCTGATCCGCCACCACCTTCGCGTCGAAACGGTTGATCTCGCCGATGAATTCCGCCACGAACAGGTTGGCCGGCGTTTCATAAATCG
>CAZBII010000222.1:0-6532 GCA_964491665.1 uncultured Moraxellaceae bacterium | reverse complement strand
GTCCGGCGGCCAGCAGCAGCAACTGGCGATTGCCCGCGCGCTGGTGACCAAGCCGCGCCTGCTGATCCTGGACGAACCCACCGAAGGCATCCAGCCCTCCATCATCAAGGACATCCAGCGCGTGATTTCACTGCTGCGCGATCGCGGTGAAATGGCCATCCTGCTGGTGGAGCAGTACTTCGATTTCGCCCGCGAACTGGCGGACAACTACGCGGTGATGGATCGCGGCGAAGTGGTGCTGGCCGGTCTCGGCAAGGATATGGAAGAGGAGAAAGTGCGCGGCTATATCGCCGTCTGACCCTGGCCCCGCCGGGCGCTGCCCTGTCCATTCCGGCAACGGTTGCCCTGTTCCAAAACAGGGCAACCGGCTACCCTTTATTCTGACTCCCATCGTCTTTACCCCACTTCTGAAAAAGGAACACACCTATGCAACGTTTCACCACGCAACGTTTCATCCGGCGCGGCATGGCGGGTCTGCTGGCCTGCGCCCTGGCCGCCACCGTGCAGGCCGGCGACAGCATCCGGGTCAAGGCCGGAGAAACCCTGGCGCTGGACGGGAGCAGGACCGAGTGGGTGCTGGACGAACTGGTGCTGGAAGAGGGTGCGACCCTGACCATTCCGGCGGCGCTGGGCCAGATCCAGATCGATGCGCAGAAGGCTGAATTCGGCAGCAACAGCCGGATCGTTGCCCAGGGCGCGGCCGGCGCGGCGGGCGGCAATGGCACCGATGCCACGGCCGCGCCCGAACTGTGCAAGGACGGCAGTGCCGGCACCCGTGGTGCCCATGGCGCGGTCGGTGGCGACGGTGTGGCCGTCAACCTCACCCTGCGCATCGCCCGGCTCGATTCCCTCACTATCGACACCCAGGGCGGCGGTGGTGGCGCGGGCGGCAATGGTGGCGCGGGCAGTCCGGGCGGCGATTATGATTCCTGCAGCGCGCCCCGTGGCGGCGATGGCGGAGCCGGTGGCGACGGTGGTGATGGCGGCAATGGTGGCCATGTCCGCGTGTTTTATACCCTGCTGCCCGAAAGCGGCCTGACCGGCTCCATCAGTGACCGCATCACCGTGAATGCGGTGGGCGGCAAGGGCGGTGAACCGGGTGTCGGTGGCAAGGGCGGCAAGGGCGCCGACGGCCGCTTCGTCAACATGAAAACCCTCACCGGCAACAAGAAATGGATCGCCGGCGGCAAGGAAGGCGCGGAAGGCGCGTCCGGCAAACCGGGCCGCGAGGGCGGCAAGGGCCAGATTCTGGTGCAGCAGGATCTGCGCGGGCGCATGGACGAACTGGTGAAGACGCAATCCGCGCAGGTGGAAGCCATCGGTGCCCAGCTGACCGAAAAGCTGGCGCAGGAAAAGGCACAGACCCAGGCCGCCACCGAGCAGACCCTGAAAGCCATCAACGAACAGATGAGCGCACTGCAGAAGCGCGTCGAACAGCTGGAGCAGCAGGTGAAAAAACTGTCGGCTCCCGCCCAGCCGGCGCCTGCCAAACCCTGAACGTTCCAGCGGTTCTGACAGCCCGCCCGCCGCAAGGTGCGCGGGCTTTTCTTCGCACCAAAAACGCACTCGCACCAAAAAGGCGCGCACCATGGTTGTGCAGCGATGACAATTGTGTGAAATTCACACCCGTCCAGAAAGCGCAAAAGCCGCAGTAATCAAGGCTTCGGCGATGCTGGCACGCTCCGTGCTAAATCTTCTGCGAGTTCGCTAACCAAGGTGCAAACCTTATCGTCTAACCTCTGGGGGTTAATTGTTATGTTCAATACCAAAACCAAAATGCTGCGTCTGAGCCTGTTGTCGATGGCGGTTGCGGGTGCCATGAGTGTTGCGCACACCGCCAATGCCGAAGGCGTGGATGTGTCGGGTTCCGTGGGCGTGTCCAATATGTACCTGTGGCGCGGCTATGATCTGGGCCAGGGCGACGCGGCTGTTTCGGGTGATCTGAAAGTCAGCGCAGCCGGTGCCTATACCGGTATCTGGGGCAGCAGCGGCGACGCAGCCAATGGCACCGAGTATGACCTGTACGTCGGCTACGGCGCCGAGTTTGGCGGTGTTACCGTTGATCTGAGCGTGTGGAACTACATGTATCCGTCTTCTGCCGAGCCGACCATTGCTGATGATTTTGGTGGCATTAGCGATGCGGTACTGTCCATCGGCTTTGCTGGTTTTGGCGTTGGAATCTATGACAATCTTGCAGGTGGCGTAGGCTTCGATGATCGCGATGGCGACGGTTTGGTCGATACAGGCAGTGCTGGTGGTAACTACTACACCTTGAGCTACAGCTATAAATCGGTATCTGTCCTGGTCGGCAAGCATGATCGTCCGGGCGACGCTGAAGATGCCGATATGACTCACGTAAATGTCAGCTACGCCTATAACGACAATCTTTCCTTCACACTGAGCCAGCAAGTGGATGATGAAAGCGACGACGACCTGAAATTCGTAGTGGGCTACAGCCTGCCGATTGGCGACTGATCCACGCATAACGAACGGATTTGCGTTTCTCTCCTTGAAAGGCCGACCTCGTGTCGGCCTCTTTTTTTGTCTGCAGGAAAGGGAATTACTTGCCCCAGAAATTGATACGACCGAAACGCTCGGCGTAGCTGCCCGTACTGACTTCGCTCAGTACCAGCAGACCGAGATCATCCAGCAGAATCTGGAACAGTGTGGAAGAGACGCCCGCTTGTCACTGCGGCGGATCAATGCACACCACCATGAAGCCCCGGCAATAATTTAGCGGACCGCGTTCAACAAAAGATTCCTCCCGCGCCACCGTCAGGTGTTCGCCCTGCGCGGAAAAAATCTCGTGGGTGATGTCGTTGCGAGTCTCTCCTGTCAAGCCGAACTGCCCGCTGAAACCTTTTTGCGTGCGGGATATTTTTCCATCGGCACCCACCACAAAAGAGCCACCGGCATCCAGCGTGATGGCCAGGTCATCGTGGCTGTTTACGGATAGCGGAATCGCGGAATATTGCGCGGTGGATTGGGCTTTACGGCACCACCGCAGTTGAAAGCGCAGATCATAGCGGCAGATTCGGAACGATGTGCTGATGAGCTGGCCTGACTGCGGCAACTGCCGGTGGCCTTGCAGTTTCAGTCAAACAGGTTGCGCAGGTTGGCGATATGCGCGCTGCCAATCGCCTGGGTTTCCTCTTTCGATTTTTTCTCGCCGCGGCCTTCCCAGCGCAGATCGTCCTGTGGCAATTCATCCAGAAAGCGGCTGGGTGTCGGTTCGAATTCCTCGCCGAACTGTTTGCGTTTTGCGGTGTAGGTCAGCGTGAGTTCCTTTTGCGCGCGGGTGATGCCCACGTACATCAGCCGCCGTTCTTCCTCGATGTTGCCGTCCTCGATGCTGTTGCGGTGCGGCAGCAGTTCCTCTTCCATGCCCATCAGAAACACGTAGGGAAATTCCAGACCTTTGGAGGCATGCAGCGTCATCAGCTGCACCTTGTCGGATTCGTCCTCTTCCTGCTGCTGCTCCAGCAGATCCAGCAGCACCAGCTTGCCGATCACTGCTTCGATGTCATTCTCGTCTTCGCTTTTCTGCAACATGCGCTCGATGGACTGCACCAGCTGCCAGACGTTCTCCATGCGCTTTTCGGCCACTTTCGGGCTGGAGGACTGCTCGATCAGCCAGGGCTCGTAATCGATGTCGCGGATCATCTGCTTGATCGCGCCGACGGCATGACCGCGCTGGATATTCTCGCGCGTTTCGTCGATCCAGTTATGAAAGCGGTTCAGTACCGCCAGCTGCTTGGGTTTCAGGTGTTCCGCCAGTCCCATTTCGCTGCACACGGAAAACAGGCTGCGGCCGCGGTCCTGCGCATACTGCCCAAGCTTTTCCAGCGTGGTGGGGCCGATCTCGCGGCGCGGTGTGTTGATGATGCGCAGGAAGGCGTTGTCGTCGTCGCTGTTAATCAGCAGACGCAGGTACGCCATGATGTCCTTGATTTCAGCGCGCGAGAAAAACGACGTGCCGCCGCTGACCTTGTACGGCACCTGGAATGCCTGCAGTTTCAGTTCGATCGAGCGCGACTGGTGGTTGCCGCGATAGAGCACGGCAAAATCGCGGAATGCCCGCTTCTTCTGCAGATGCTGATTCAGAATGTCGGACGCGATTTTTTCCGCCTCGTGATCCTCGCTGCGGCAGCGCACCACGCGGATGTGTTCGCCAATGCCATGCTCGCTCCACAGCTGCTTTTCAAACACGTGGGGGTTGTTGGCGATCACCTGGTTGGCGGCTTTCAGGATGCGGCTGGTGGAGCGGTAATTCTGCTCCAGCTTGATCACTTTCAGCGACGGATAATCCTGCGCCAGCTGACCCAGATTTTCCGGCCGTGCGCCGCGCCAGGCGTAGATCGACTGGTCGTCGTCGCCCACCACGGTGAAGCGGGCGCGCTTGCCTACCAACAGCCGCACCAGCAGATATTGCGAGGTATTGGTGTCCTGGTACTCGTCCACCAGCATGTAGTGGATCTTGTGCTGCCAGCGTTCGCGCGCTTCGTCATTGTCGCGGAACAGCAGCGTCGGCAGCAGGATCAGATCGTCGAAATCCACCGCGTTGTAGGCGCGCAGCATGCGGTTGTACTGCTCGTAGGTGTTGGCGGCGCGCAGTTCCGCCTCGTCCTCTGCGCGCGACTGCGCAAGCGGCGGCAGCACCAGATCGTTCTTCCAGCTGGAAATTTTATTGCGAATGTAGTCCACGTCCTCGCCGCCCACATCGGCATCCTTGTGCAGCAGTTCGGTGAGCAGGGTGCGCGAATCCTGGTCGTCGAAAATCGAGAAGCCGTTCTTCAGGCCCAGCAGCTTCAGTTCCTTGCGGATGATGTTGAGGCCCAGATTGTGGAAGGTGGAAATGGTGAGGCCGCGGGCCTGTTTGCCTTTTATCAGCTGGCCGACGCGCTCCTTCATTTCCCGCGCCGCCTTGTTGGTGAACGTGACGGCGACGATGCGGTGGGCGGGAATCTCGCACTGCTCGATCAGGTAGGCGATCTTGCGGGTGATCACGCTGGTCTTGCCCGAGCCGGCGCCGGCCAGCACCAGTAGGGGACCGTCGATGTATTTCACGGCTTCGGACTGGCGGGGATTCAACTGGCTCACGGCGACATCTCCGGAACGGCGGCGCAAAAGGGCTACGGGCGTGGGGGCGGAATTGTACATGGCCGCTGTCATTTCTGGATACCAAACTGTCAATCCGGTTCATTGGAACGGCCCGGTGGTTTGGCGTATGCTTGCCGCTCCCGTCTGGGGGTGGCCGCCCGGTCACACCGCCGACGAAAGTCGAATTCACTTACAAAACAGCAGTTTGGAAGCAGGGGAAACACATGAGCGACATCAATTTCCGGCTCGATGGCAAAGTGGTGCTGATTACCGGCGCCTCCAGTGGCTTTGGTCAGCACTTCGCACCGGCACTGGCCCGCCAGGGCGCCAAGGTGGTCGTAGCGGCCCGCCGGCGCAATCCCCTGCTGGCCCTGGAAGAGCGCATCGAGGCGGACGGCGGCAAGTGCCTGGCCGTGGCCATGGACGTCACCGACCGCGAGTCCGTCAAGGAAGCGTTCGTGCAGGCGGAAGCCGCGTTCGGCTGCGTGGATGTACTGGTCAACAACGCCGGTGTGGGCGACAGCAATTCCATGTTCGATGTGTCCGCCGAAGAGTGGGACAAGGTGATGGATACCAACCTCAAGGGTGCCTTCAACGTGTCGCAGGAAGCGGCCCGCCGCATGAGCCACCACCAGCGCCCCGGCAGCATCATCAATATCGCTTCAGTGCTCGGCCTGCGCGTGGCCAGCCATCTCACCGCCTACTGTGCGTCCAAGGCCGGACTGGTGCAGCTCACCAAGGCCATGGCGCTGGAGTTGGCCCGTTACCAGATCCGCGTCAACGCCATCTGCCCCGGTTACTTTCTCACTGACATCAACCGCGATTACATGGCCTCCGACGCCGGCAAGAAAATGATCCAGCGCGTGCCGCAACGTCGTCTGGGTGATCTGAACGAACTGCTCGGCCCCCTGTTTCTGCTGGCGTCCGACGCATCCTCGTTCATGACCGGCTCGATCATTTCGGTGGATGGCGGTCACGCGGTCAGCACGCTCTGACCGGTTTTCATTTTTCGCATTTTTTCCAGTTGGCAGTTCTATAGAGGGAAAGATCATGGATTTCTTTTTGTCAGACGAAATTGAACAGACCCGGTTGCAGGTGCGTGCATTTGTGGAGAAGGAAGTGATTCCGCTGGAATCCAACCCTGCCAATTTTGACGAGCACGAAAGCCTGCTGGAGCCAATCGTGGAGCAGCTGCGCGTGAAGGCCAAGGCGCAGGGTCTGTGGGGTTTCCAGCTGCCGAAAGCGTACGGTGGTCGTGAGCTGGGTGTGGTCGGCATGGCGGCGCTCTATGAAGAAGCCGCGCGCTCGCCGTTCGGTCCGGTCGCGTTCAACTGCGCGCCGCCGGATGACGGCAACATGATGGTACTGAACAAGGTTCTGAAGACCGAGGAACAGAAAAAGCGCTGGCTGCAGCCGATCATCGACGGCAAAG
>CAZBII010000221.1:0-6726 GCA_964491665.1 uncultured Moraxellaceae bacterium | reverse complement strand
AAGCTGGACCTGTCGCTGCTGAAGCTCTGAGCGCTTCTCATTTGCCGGGTCCGCTGCTAGATTTATCAACGCAGTCCGCTTGAATTCCGTTCAAGCACAGCAGTTCAGTCCAAAAACAAGAATGGAGATTGCGCATGCAACCCGAACTGACACTGAACCTGAAATGCCCCGCCTGCGGTTCCCTCACCCCGAAGACACTGTCCTGCATCAAGGCGCAAAAGAGCTTTGACTGCGAGTGCGGCTTTCACGCCCGCCTGCAGACGGCGGCGCAGGCCCGGTCCGCGCAGGCAAAGTCGGCGCAGGGCAGGACCACCCGCAAGGGGAAAGTGACCGCCACTGCCTGACGGACCCGCCCCGCTGAACGGGGCTGGCACAGGTGCATCATGCGGGGCAGGCTGGCTCCGGGTGGGGCTGTCGCTCCCTGCAAAGACGGCGGGTCCGCAACGGAGTCCTGCGGCGTTTTCATCGCCAGCGACCTGTGATAGCCTGCTTTCCCTTCAAATCCGGCCCGATTCCGGCCCCGCCCGATCCCGATTCATCATGATCCGACAAGTGGAAACAGCATGCTGAGCTACCGCCACGGCTTTCACGCCGGCAACCACGCAGACGTCTTCAAGCACTGGGTGGAAGTGCTGTGCATCCAGTACATGAAGCAGAAGGACAAGCCGTTTTTCTACATCGACACCCACGCCGGCGCCGGCCTGTATGCGCTGTTCGAGGGCTTTGCCCTGAAGACCGGTGAGTCCAAGGACGGCATCGTGCGCCTGTTCGGCCACAATCGCGTGCCGGCGGTGTTCAGCGACTACATGGATGCGGTGCGCGCCAGCAACGATTCGGCCCTGAAGTATTACCCCGGTTCGCCCGCCATTGCCGCCCATCTGCTGCGGGAAGACGACCGCCTGCGGCTGGTGGAAATGCACAGCGCCGACGTCAACATTCTGGAAGACAACCTGGGTCATGATGAGCGGGTGAAAGTCATCAGTGGCGACGGCTTCGAGCAGATCCGTGCGCTGCTGCCGCCCAGCACCCGTCGCGGCCTGATCCTGATCGATCCGCCCTATGAAGTGAAAGAGGATTACCAGCATGTGCTGGAAGGCGTGCAGGAGGGGCTGAAACGCTTTGCCACCGGCATGTTCCTGATCTGGTATCCGCTGCTCAGCACCACTGCGTCGCAGAAATTTGCCGGGCAGTTGCAGAAACTGCATCCCAACTGGCTCAATGCCCAGCTGAAAGTCAGCGCCAAACCCTACGGCCATGGCATGTACGGCAGCGGCATGTTCGTGATCAATCCGCCGTGGACGCTGCGCGAGCAGCTGCAGGAAGGCCTGCCGTTTCTGACCAAGCTGCTGGCGCAGGATGACGCTGCCGGGTACACGCTGGAGGCCAGCCCGGCGACCTGAGCCCCGGCCTGTCATGGTCACCGTATTCAACATTCAGATTCAAACTGTTTAAACGCACACAGGAAATTCAACATGAGCATCACAAAAGACAAGGTTGTGCAGTTCCACTACACCCTGAAAAACGACCAGGGCGAGCAGATGGAATCCACTGCCGGCAATGATCCGATGGCGTATCTGCATGGCCACGGCAACATCATTCCCGGTCTGGAAAGTGCGCTGGAAGGCAAGAATCCCGGCGACAAGTTCAGCGTCACCATCGCGCCGAAAGACGGTTATGGCGAGCGCACCGAAGGCCCGCTGCAGCGCATTCCGCTGAAACACCTGCAGGGCGCGCGCAAGTGGAAGCCGGGCATGATGGCGTTTGTGGAAACCGACAAGGGCTATCGCCAGGTGACGGTGATGAAGGTGGGCAAGTTCAACGCCGACGTCGACACGAATCATCCGCTGGCGGGCATGACGCTGACGTTCGATATCGAGGTGGTGGATCTGCGTGACGCGTCCGATGAGGAAAAGGCGCACGGTCATGCACATGGCGTGGGCGGACATCACCACTGAGTGGCGCTGGCCCGGACGTCGGGCCGATTCACTTCCGGATTGATTCAGACAACACCGTTTCAGACAACACCATTTCAAACAAAGCCGCCTGCGGACAGCCGGGGCGGCTTTTTTTATGACCGCGTCCTGGCGGCGCCATCGTTCCCTGCGATTTCTGCTCTGGTCATAAAACCTTCAGCTTAATGCACTGAAAATTTCACCGCGCTGTTACTTTCCATTCTTGATTGGGAATTAGCTTGCTGGCGGGGGGCGTTTTGCGGGCACCAGCCTGCACCGTTGTTTGCGCGCAAACGCCTTGAGTAGACAGCAAGACCAATCTGTAGAGTGGAGAAAATAATGAAGAAGACCCTTTTGGCCACGGCGATTGCGCTGGCCAGTGCCCACGCTGCCGCCGTGCAGCCGTTCACCCCGCTGACCGCTTCCGCCACCCTGGCCAACACCAGTGAAAACACCGCGCCTTTCCTGCTGCCCAGCGGCTGGATGCAGGTGGAAGTCACGGATGTTGCCGCCATGAACACCTATTTCGGTGGTACCTTTCCGGCCACGTTCCGTGCCTGGGACATGCTTGATATCGGCGGCGCCAGTGACCAGTTCGTCTATCTGCCGCACGAAGTGCAGACCGGCGCCGGTGTCACCCGCTACAACCGCGATACCGCGCAGGCTGCCATTCTGCTGCAGGGCAACAACAGTGGCGTGTTCGACGTGAATCCCGCTGACGGCTGGAATCACCAGACCGACGATTTCGGCGGCATGGACCCTGCCGTACTGACCCCCGGCAATACCTTGCTGGTAGCCGAGGAATGGTCCGGCGGCGGTCGCATTTTCGAACTGACCAATCCTGAGTCTGCTTCCAGCCCGGCCGATGCGCAGTGGCGCTGGCTGAGCAGCATTCCTTCCGTTTCCCACGAAGGCCTGAAGTTCGACAGTCACGGCAACCTGTATTTCATCGATGAGTGGAACTCCGGCTCCATCTACAAGTTTGTGCCGAAAGTGGCGGGCGATCTGAGCGTGGGCCAGACCTTCGTGCTGAGCGTCAATGCATTTGCCGGCACCGGTGGCAAGGCGGCAGAAAACTATAACTCCACCGCCAACACGGCGGCTGCCCGCACTGGCGCTGCCACCTGGATTGCGATGACCGATGCGGACGGCAACAAGCTGACCGTGCAGAACCCGTTTGTGTTTTCCACCAATCAGGGATTGCGCGGAGGCCTGCTGGCCGCTGACGAACTGGGCGGAACTCCCTACGGCCGTCCGGAAGACTTGGTTGTGGGCACGCTGGCCAATGGCAATGAAGTGCTTTACGTGGCCACCACCAGCGAGCAGGCGGTGTACTCCATCGAACTGAATCCCAACGCCGATGCCGATTTCAGCGATGCGCACGTGCGTCAGTTCCTGAAAGGCGGCGTCACCGTCAACAGCAGCAACGCAGTGGTTCCTGCCGGCGCGCAGGGCACTTACGGACTGGGTTCGCCCGACAACCTGGCGATCGATGAAGACGGCAACGTGTTTGTCATTGAAGACCAGAACCCCGGCGACATCTGGATGGCCACCGACGCCAACAAGGATGGTGTGGCCGAAAAAATGGATCTGTTCGCCAGCCTGGGCCCCTTCGGCTCCGAACCGACCGGCTTCATCCGTGATCCGCGTGGTGGCTTCCTGGTGAACATCCAGCATCCGTCCTCCAACAACGATGCACTGTGGTCGATCCTGCCGGACAGCGACGGCGACAACGTGGCCGACAACGCCGACAACTGCACCAGCGTGGCCAACGCCAACCAGCGCGACACCAATGGAGACGGTTACGGCAACCTGTGCGACGCGGATCTGAACAACGACAACGTGGTGAACAACGCGGATCTGGCTCTGTTCAAGGCTGCGTTTGGTACCAGCAATGCCGATGCCGATCTGGATGGCAACGGCGTGGTGAACGTGACCGACATGAGCCGCTTCAAGGCGCTGTTCGGCAAGCAGCCGGGACCGTCGGGCGCGCTGTAAGCGTCCGCATTTCCTTTCGTGCAAATGAATCCAATTGCAATCTACAGGAGTTACAACATGAAACTGATCAACGGCCTGCTGGCCGCCGCCGCGCTGAGTGCTTCCCTGTCGGTGGAAGCCGCCAGTGTGAATTTTGTCGTGGACCCTTCTGCCACCACCATCAACGGTCTGGGTCAGACCTTTTCCGTCAACATCCTCGGCGACTTCAATGCTGACGACGCGGAAAACCTGCTGGGTGGCGCGCTGGACCTGTTCTACGACTCGTCCATCCTGAATGTCGTGTCCGTCAACGTCACCGCACCGCAGGACATCGCGGTTGCCGATGGCACCATCAACAACAGCACCGGCGTGGTCGACACCATGGGCTTCTCGTCCTTCGCGGGTGTGAACGGCAATTTCGCGTTTGCCACCATCGAATTCATCACCGTTGGACTGGGTGAGAGCGCGCTGTCGCTGGCGGATGCGAACGATCTGGTGTTCAACTTCTACAGCGACAAACCGCCCTTCGGTGCGGCGGTGGATGTTTACTCCACTGGCGCCAACGTCAGCGTAGTGCCGGTGCCGGCGGCCATCTGGCTGTTTGGCAGTGCACTGCTGGCCGGTGCTGGTCTGCTGCGTCGCAAGCAGAAGTAAACACAACTGATCCATTTGCAGTATCTGTTCCCGCTCCGCACGGAGCGGGAACACTTTTTCCTGTTCCAACCTGATCATTGAAATTTCTATTGGGGTGAAATCATGTTTTCTCGTAATCCTGTGCGCAGTCTGCTGCAGGCAGGCCCGATTTTGGCGATGGCCGTGAGCGGTACTGTCAGTGCCGATGAAGTGCCGCTGCACCAGCAGATACTCGATCATCTGAAAACCGATGCGGATGTGGTGCTGCCCTGGATGCCGGAAGCGCAGGACGTTGCCACCATGCACAACCGGGAAACGCCGATTCCGCCCCAGTGCTACACCGACAGTCATTCGCAGCACAATCCCTGCTATGTCTGCCATCAAAATGAAATTCCGGCGCGCGAAAACACCAAGAATGATCGCGACCTGCAGGAAGCCTACAGCTTCAGCGACGAAGGGCTTACCAATCACTGGTACAACCTGTTCGAGGATCGCAGCGCGCGTGTCGCCAGCATCAGCGACGCCGAGATTCTGGCGTACATCAATCAGGACAACTATTCCGAATTGCCGCAGCGGTTGCGTGACGCGGGATTCAGCGGCTGGATTCCCGATCTTGCCAATCTGCAGGAAGGCGCCGCCGCGTTCGACGCCGAAGGTTTTGCGCTCGACAACAGCTGGTGGGTGGCATTCAGCTACAAGCCGCTGCCCAGCACATTCTGGCCCACCCAGGGTTCCACTGACGACGTGATGATCCGTCTGCCACCGGAATTTTATAAAACGGGCGCCGGTGTGGTGTCGCGCGACATCTACAAAACCAATCTCGCGCTGCTGGAAGCGAACATCAAGGGTTTCGACAGCATTGACACCTGGCCCATCGATGAAAGCAGTGTGGGGCTGGATCTGAACGGCGACAACCAGCTGTCAGTGGTGAACCGGATCAATCGTCGCACCCATTATGTCGGCGCGGCCAGCCAGTTCGATCTGATCCCGCACGTCTATCCGCAGGGCACTGAATTTTTGCACACGGTGCGTTATGTGGGTGTGGCGCCCGATGGCAGCATCCACAATCCACGCCGGATGAAGGAAGTGCGTTACATGAAACGGCGTCTGCAGAGCCGTCACTTCCAGCTGCAGCATTATTACGAGGAAGAAAATCTGGAAAAGGTGCAGGGCTCGCTGCCGACGTACCAGAATTTCGGCCATGACGGCTTGAGCAGCAATTTTGGCTGGAACATAACGGGCTTCATCGAAAACCGCGAAGGTCGTCTGCGCTGGAACACTTTCGAGGAAAACGTGTTCTGCATGGGCTGCCACACTTCCATTGGCTCCACCATCGACAAGACGTTCAGTTTCGCGCGCAAGGTGGATGGCGTGGCGGGTTGGGGCTACATCAATTTGCACGGCATGCGCGATGCTGCAAACGCGGGTGAAACTCTCAACGAAGTGGCGACCTATCTGAATCGTGTCGGCGGCGGCACCGAATTCCGCAGTAATCCGGAACTGGAAGCGCGCTTCTATCATGCCGATGGCAGCGTCAATACCGTGGCAGTGGCATCGGCGCGGGATATGTATGAACTGACGACGCCAACCCCGGCGCGCGCACTGCAGCTCAACAAGGCGTACAAGGCGATCGTGGAAGAACAGGATTTCATTTACGGCCGCGATGCCACCGTGACGCCGCCACAGCGGGTACTGGAAAACGTGGATAACGAAACCTCACCCACACTGCCGCCGGAACGGCAATACGACTGGAATATCCAGCTGGACTGGAGCAGCGCCGCGAGCGCGTCGTGCAATTACCAGGGCGATGTGGATTTCAGTCCGCTGGCCAGTGCCCATGTGGTAACGCTGAGCGGTCGCGGCAGCGAGAACGTCAATCGGGTATGTGCGGCAGGCAGCGTTGTGCTGGCCGGTGCGTTGCAGGTCCGCTTGGATGAAGGTGTCCAGCCGCAGATCGGGGACAGTTTTGAAATCGTGCGCGGGGGCAACATCAGCGGCAACTTCACGTCCGTTGTTTTGCCACCGCTGGAGGGTGCCGTGTTCCTGCTGCAACGCACGGCAACCAGCATTGCGCTGGTGGTGGCCGCCGACAGCGACAGTGACGGCATTGCCGACCGCGATGACAACTGTGTCGAGGTGGCCAACAGCACCACTCACCCGGATG
>CAZBII010000220.1:0-6753 GCA_964491665.1 uncultured Moraxellaceae bacterium | reverse complement strand
GGCGGGCGTCAAAATTGTCGATCTCGCCGCAGACTTCCGCCTGCGCGATCCGCTAGTCTGGGAACAGTGGTACGGCATGCCCCATGCCTGTGTCGATGTGCTCAAAGAAGCCGTGTACGGACTGCCGGAAGTGAATCGCGAGGCCATCGCCTCGGCGCGCATTGTCGCCAATCCCGGTTGCTATCCCACGGCGGTCCAGCTGGGTTTCCTGCCGCTGCTGGAAGCCGGCCTCATCGATCCGCAGCATTTGATTGCCGATGCCAAATCCGGTGTCAGTGGCGCCGGGCGTGAAGCCAAGGTCGGCTCATTGTTGTGTGAAGCCAGTGAGAGCATGAAAGCCTATGGTGTCCCCGGCCACCGCCACCTGCCCGAGATCCGGCAGGGGCTGGAACTGACCGCCGGCAAGCCGGTTGGACTCACCTTCGTGCCCCACCTCACACCCATGATCCGCGGCATTCACGCCACCCTGTACGGACGCCTGACCGGCGCCAGTGCGGGTGATCTGCAGGCCCTGTTCGAATCGCGCTATCGCGATGAACCGTTTGTGGACGTCATGCCGGCCGGTTCCCATCCGGAAACCCGCAGCGTGCGTGGCTCCAATCTTTGCCGCATCGCCGTTCACCGTCCGCAGAATGGCGATACGGTCGTCGTCCTGTCCGCCATCGACAATCTGGTGAAGGGCGCGGCCGGACAGGCAGTGCACAACATGAACATCATGTGCGGACTTCCCGAAACCACCGGCATTGCCCAGGTTGCGCTAATGCCCTAAAGGAGCCGCCATGGCCGCCAGCCAGCCCCGTCCCACCGGTAGCGCCGACCCGCAGATGATGCTGGTCCCTTACCGGCCCGGTTACGGACGGCGGCGGATCGGGCGGGCGGTCTTGCTCTTCCTGCTGGTGGCCGTCATTTCTTACGCTGGCGGTTACTGGCAGGGCATCCGCCAGAACTTCCACCTGCGCGACCAGCGTGCCACCCTCGGCGGCCAGATGAGCGATCTGCAGAAGGATCTGCAGCAGCTGCAGGCGGAAAACGCCGTGCTGCGCCATGGCAACGAGGTCGAGCGTCAGGCCAGCGAGCAGGTGCGGCAGGACAATATCCACCTGCAGAACCGCCTTTCCGAACTGGAACAGACCATTTCTCTCTACCGGGATGTGCTGGCGCCGGAGGCCGGTGAGAAAGGCCTTCGCATCGAGCGGCTGGAGCTGTCCGGCTCAAATACCGGGCAGCGGTTCCGCTTTCGTCTGGTACTGGCCCAGCTGGACAAGAATGCCGAGCCCATCAATGGCACCATCCGCTACAACCTGCTGGGCACGCAAAACGAAAAAACCGCCACGATAGCCTTCGAGCAGCTGGTCACCGAACCGTCTGCCGGCGGGCTGCCTTTCAGTTTCCGTTTCTTCCAGGATGTGAGTGGCGAATTTTCGCTGCCGGACGGCTTTGTCCCGCAGCAGATTGAGGTGGTCGTCCAGGCGAAAGGCCGCAAGGCAGCTAAACTTGAACGACGATTTGACTGGAATGTACGTGAGGTAACCAACGATGTGGGGAAAGGACAAGAACAAGAAGGTTGATTTCGATCGCCATGCCGGCAAGACCACCATGATCGCCAAGGGTACCGTCATCAACGGTGACGTGGTGTTCGACGGCGGCCTGCTGGTGGAAGGCACCATCAAGGGCAATGTGCGGGCCGAGGCGGGCAGCGATTCCCTGCTGCGGCTGAGCGAGGCCGGCCACATCGAGGGCGAAATCCATGTGCCGCATGTCGTCATCAACGGCAAGGTGTCGGGCGACGTGCATTCGTCCGTGCATGTGGAGCTGGCCGCCAAGGCCGTGGTGAACGGCAATGTGCACTACCAGCTGATCGAAATGGTCATGGGCGCGGAAGTGAATGGCTCGCTGGTGCATGTCCAGCCGCCCAAGGCCGCTGCCACTGCCCCCAGCGCCGCGCTGGATCTGGGCAAGCCTGCCCGCAGCGAGGACAAGAAGCCGCCGCTGGAAACCCGGCAGAGTCCTGCCTGATCAGCAATTCTTGACTGAATTAGTAGGTCTTACGATAATCCCGCTTCAGCAGTCCGAGCAGGAGAACACCCGGCATGTCCGAAGCAGCAATGACATTCACCGACAGCGCGGCCAACAAGGTCCGGCGCCTGATCGATGAAGAAGGCAACGCCAACCTGAAGTTGCGTGTGTACATCACAGGTGGCGGCTGTGCGGGGTTCTCCTATGGCTTCACGTTCGACGAGCAGGAAAAGGAAGGGGATACCCGCATCGAAAATCAGGGTGTCACCCTGTTGGTGGACCCGATGAGCATCCAGTACCTGATGGGGTCCGAAGTGGACTATACCGAAGGGCTGCAGGGTTCCCAGTTCGTGGTGCGCAATCCCAATGCCACCAGTACCTGCGGGTGCGGTTCCTCTTTTTCCATCTGAATCCGGACGCCGGTCAGCTGGCTTCAAACCACCTGGCTGGCCGGTGTGCCGGGCACCCGGCATCCCAGAATTGCAGGCTGACGGGCGCCGGTAAAAGGTCCCAGATCGAGCAGTTCGCCGCGCACATGGCAGCGCGCCAGCCAGGCAAACGTCATGGCTTCCACCCAGTCTGGATCAATGCCGATTGATGCTGTCGACTCCACCGGAATACCCAGCAAATCCCCCAGCTGCCCCATGAGCGCGGCATTGTGAGCGCCCCCGCCGCAGACCAGCACCCGGTCGCAACCCCCAACTGAACGGATCGCCTGCGCAATACTGTGGGTGCTCAGCGCCAGAAGCGTCGCCTGGACTGTGGTGGCGTCGTGTTGGTGAAGATTCGCCCTAGCCTGCGCCCATTCCAGGTGAAACAGTTCCTTGCCGGTGCTTTTGGGGGCAGGCTGGCGGAAATAGGGTTCGTCCAGCAGCAGCTCCAGCAGGGCGGAATCGGCGCGGCCACTGGCGGCCCACTGGCCATTGGCATCAAAAGCCAGACCCTTCTGCAATTGAATCCAGGCATCCATCAGACCGTTGGCGGGGCCGGTATCGAACGCTACCGGTTGCCGGCCGTCCACCGGCAGCAGGGTGATATTCGCAATCCCGCCCAGATTCAGCAGTACCCGGTTCTCTGCAGGCGATCCCATAAATGCCCGATGAAAGGCCGGGGCCAGCGGCGCGCCCTGGCCACCCAGCGCCATGTCGCGACGGCGGAAGTCGGCGATAACATCAATGCCGGTGCGGGCGGCAATGCGGTACGGGTCGCCAATCTGCAGGGTGAAAGGGTGAAAGGCCGACGGGCGGTGCCGGATCGTCTGGCCGTGGCTGCCAATGGCGTGCACCTGCTGCGGGGCGATACCGGCTTTGTCCAGCAGCGTCAGAGCGGCTTCAGCAAACAGTTCCCCCACCGCCACGTCCAGTTCTCCCATGCGATCAATCTCGTTGGCGCCGGGCACAAACAGGGCTTGCAGGGCTATTTTGACAGCGGAAGGGTAGGGATGAAGGTGATGCTGGAGCAGATGGGGCTGGTGATCCTGAAACCGGACCAGCGCTGCGTCAATGCCGTCAACGCTGGTACCGGAAATCAGGCCAATATAGAGCTCATCACTCATTCGGTGAGTCGGCGCGCGCGACCTGTTCGCTACGAATGGTGGCTGCGTAAGTGGACAGTTGGCTTTGCATGTTGGCCGCCAGCGCCGAAAACTCGGCCCTGTCACTGGAGGCAATCGGATTGGCCTGCGGCAGTTTGACAGTCACCGGATTGCGCACCGAGCCGTTTACGTGGAACTCATAGTGCAGGTGAGGCCCGGTCGCCAGCCCTGTGTTGCCCACATATCCAATCACCTGACCCTGATTGATCCGGCTGCCGGCACGTACATTGCGGGCGAAACCGTTCATGTGGCCATACAGGGTCTGAATGCCCTGACCATGCTGGATAATGACCACGCGGCCGTAACCGCCTTTCCAGCCGGCAAAAATAACCTTGCCGTCACCCGTTGCCTTGATGGGGGTGCCACGCGCTGCCGCGTAGTCAGTGCCCTTGTGCGCACGAATTGTATGCAGGACCGGATGGCGGCGGGCCAGGTTGAAATGGGAGCTGATGCGGGCAAAATCCACCGGGCTGCGCAGGAATGCCTTGCGCATGCTCTCGCCGGCAGGAGTGTAATAGTCGGCGCCATGCTCGTCGGTTTCATAACGAATGGCGGTGTAGGTCTTGCCCTGGTTGGTGAACTGGGCAGCCAGGATTTCGCCGTCCTTCACTTTCTCGCCGTTCAGGTGCATCTGCTGGTAGATCACCTTGAAGGAATCGCCGTCGCGGATATCCAGTGCAAAGTCGACGTCCCAGGCAAAAATATTGGCCAGCTCCATCGTCATTGATGTGGAGAGACCGGCCTTGCGGCCCGAAACAAAGAGAGAGGAATTGATGGTGCCCTCGGCGTAGGAAGTAAACGGCACCAGTTCCTGTTTTACCGATTCCGCATGAAACCCCTCTTCCTTCTTGGTGACCAGCAGGGATTCCGTGCGGGAAATGACATATTCGACAGCCGCCAGACCTGAATCGCGAATATCAAAGTTCAGGCGCTGGCCAGGGTGGATTTTCTTGAATGCTGACGTGTCGCCACCCGCTTCGAGTACGGCCTGTACGTCCTGGCCGTTCAGGCCGGCGCGCTTGAATACATGGGAAAGGGTGTCACCGGTCCGGACTGTCTGCGATACCCAGGTCTGCACGGGCTCTTCCAGGCCGGCATTCTCCAACATAATCGGCGTCCGCATGCCGTCTGAGAACGTCTGCACGGGCTCTTCCAGGCCGGCATTCTCCAACCCGGTGACATCAGTTGCCGCGGTGTCTGCCGTGGCCGTTTCCTCGGACTGTGCCTTGGATTCTGCTTCGATGGCCACCTGTTCGGCGGCATCCAGAATCGGCATTGTGGCCGACGTAACCGGCGCTTCCAGGCGGATCGTCTTGGTCGCAGTGGCTTCCGGTGACGGCAGCAGGGTCAGGGTGGCAACCACAGCAGAACAGACTGCTGCTGCCAGCAGATGCTTGCGGGGGTAGGCAGGTGTAACTGTCTGGGGTTTGGATCGTTCAGCCATTGTTTGATATCAACGTGAATTCTGCGCAAAAGGAACAAACAGTTGTAATTATTCAGACTAGTTTAAGAAACAGGTTAGCGTAATTTTTAACTGCAGATTGCGTTTTATATCACATAACTTTACACAATCAAAACCATGTATCCTGTGCGCGCTCCGCGCCGGTTGCGGGGCTCGCTGTGCTACAATTCCGGCCCTATTTTTGCCCTTAAATCAAGCACCAAGGTGATTAAAGTGTCTGAAGCCATTGAAAACGCCCTGGCTCTCATCAAGCGGGGAGCCGAAGAAATCCTGCTGGAAGCCGACCTGGTTGCCAAGTTGAAAGAAGGTCGTCCTTTGCGGATAAAGGCTGGCTTTGACCCGACGGCCCCTGATCTCCATCTTGGCCACACTGTGCTGATCAATAAGTTGCGCCAGTTCCAGGATCTGGGACACCACGTCCTGTTCCTGATTGGCGATTTCACCGGCATGATTGGTGATCCCACGGGAAAAAACCAGACACGTCAGCCGCTTACACGCGAGCAGGTGCTGGAGAACGCCAAGTCATACCAGGATCAGGTGTTCAAGATACTGGACCCGTCCAAGACTGAGGTTGTCTTCAATTCCACCTGGATGGAGAGGCTAGGGGCCGCTGGCATGATCCAGCTGGCGTCGCGGCATACCGTCGCGCGGATGCTGGAGCGGGATGATTTCAGCAAGCGCTTCCGTAACGGTCAGCCCATTGCCATCCACGAATTCCTTTATCCGCTTATTCAGGGCTGGGATTCCGTCGAGCTGCGCGCCGATGTCGAGCTGGGCGGTACCGACCAGAAGTTCAACCTGTTGATGGGGCGCGAATTACAGAAGGCGCAGGGGCAAAGTCCGCAGGCCATAGTCATGATGCCGATCCTGGAGGGGCTCGACGGGGTCCAGAAGATGTCGAAATCGCTGGGTAACTATATTGGCGTCAATGATGCGCCTTCCGAGATGTACGGCAAGATCATGTCGATCAGCGATGATCTCATGTGGCGTTACTACGATTTGCTCAGTTTTCGCACCAACCAGGAAATTGCGATATTCAAGCGCGAGGTTGTCGAAGGCGCCAATCCGCGTGACATCAAGGTGCGTCTTGCGGAAGAGATAGTAATTCGTTTTCACGGTCAGGATGCAGCGCGCGAAGCACACAAGGGGGCGGGCAACAAGTTCAAGTGGGGCGACATGCCGGACGACATGCCCGAAGTGGAGTTGGTGGCAGAAGGCCCTGAGGGATTGCTTTTGCCTAACGTCGTTCAGCTTGCTGGACTCACAGAAACCACGGGGCGTGCCCGCGACATGATGAAGCAGGGTGCGGTCAGGGTGAACGGCGAGCCGGTGCTGGATATTCAGCGTCGCTTGAGTCCGGGTGCCACCTATGTTTGCCAGGCCGGCAAAAAGAAGTTCGCCAGGGTCACAATAAAGCACTGAAACATTTTTGAAAGAAAGTGGTTGACGGGAAATCTGAGACCCCTATAATGCGCACCACTTCGACGCTGAAGCCAAACAGAAAAACGGCGGAAAGCTTAGAAAAAACAACATCTTAAACAAGTTTGAAAATAAGGTGTTGACATCGAGAAAGCGAAATGTAGAATACGCGCTCTCTCGATGAGAGGCCCCAGAAAAGGGCGACGCTCTTTAACAATCAGTTAGAAGTAATAAGTGTGGGTGTTGTTGGTGGACGTTCTGC
>CAZBII010000219.1:0-6791 GCA_964491665.1 uncultured Moraxellaceae bacterium | reverse complement strand
GTCCACCATGTTCTATCACCTGGCGAAAAATCCCGAATGGCAGGAGCGTCTGCGCGCCGAAAGCCGTGCACTGGGCAAGGAGCAGCTGGATTTCGACGATCTGGAAGCAATGGAAGGCATGACGCTGGTAATGAAGGAAGCGCTGCGTCTGTGTGCGCCGGTGCCGTCAGTTCCGCGCAAGACCGTGAAGGATGTGGTGTACAAGGGCTATCTGATTCCGAAGGGCAGCATGATTTCAGTGTCGCCGTTCTTCACGCATTTCATGGAAGAATACTGGCCGAATCCCGAAAAATTTGATCCCGAGCGTTTCAGCGATGCGCGGCGCGAGGACAAAGTGCATCCGTATGCTTACGTGCCATTCGGTGGCGGTGCGCATATGTGTATCGGCCTGCATTTCGCCGATCTGCAGGTGAAGGCGATCCTGCATCAGGTACTGCTGCATTATCGCTGGAGCGTGCCGAAGGATTATGTGATGCCGCTGGACATGACGTCATTGCCGGTGCCGGGCGACAAGTTGCCGGTCAAGCTGGAGCGCATCGATTAACGGTTGCTGACGTTTCCGCCTTGCTTACAGGAGGAAGACGTTGTCTTCCTCCTGATTCTCATCCAGCTCCAGCAGAATTTCCTTCTTCTCATAGACACGACTGATGCGGATGCCATTCCAGTGGTAGGCCAGCAGTTTGCTTTGCACCGGCAGCGACACCGCCGGCGGACGCAGCGCGGCCACACACTGGCCGTTGGGATTGCGCACTGACGGATACACCATTCCCCAGGCGTTGCGGCGTTTTATGTCTGCACCGAAATTCTGTGACGCCGCGTAAGCGTCAGGATCGGGATTCAGCAGCCAGGAAAACTCGGCGCCGCGCACATCCAGCAAGGGCTTTTCCATGGTGCCCTTGAACACGCGCATTTCGATTTCGCAGGCGGTTTGGTTCGTCGCGCCGAGAAAGCGTTCGCGGTGGAAAACGGTTTCGCGAATGGCGGTTTCCAGTTCGCGGGCGCAGTAATAGATGCCGAAGCTGCCATTGGTGAAACGGCTGGGATTGCCGGTGTGTGTGAAAGCCGCCATGACGGTGCTGGCGCCGGGACCGGATACGCGATCTTCTGCCGCGACATTACGCAGCTCGCCGGCCTCTTCCCGCAGGCGTTCATTGGTCATGGATTCGATTTCAAAGGCGGCCTCCATCAATTCCGGCGGCGTGTAGCGCTCGAAAAAATTGATGGGCGGAAAGCGGGTGGGGATGATGCGGTACTGGGGGCCGTCGAGCCAGACTTCCCGCAGATTCTCATCCTTGAGGGTGGCTGTCATCAGTGGCCCCGTTCGGCGTCGAGGTAGCGGCGCACGTCGCACAGATCGCTGACGCGGCCCTGCAGCATCTTGTCCAGCGCACTCTGGCCGCCGAACAGGCCGGCGGTGTTGGGCAGCTTGATCCACTCTGCCGCGCGCCGGTTGGTGGGCAGCAGAATGTTGATGGCCTTGTAGATGCCCATGATGTAGGAGATGCGCTCGAGCGTGTCCTGGCTCAGGCGCACGGGTTTTTCCGCCTTGCCATCGGCGTAGTCTTTCATGCGGTAAAAGGTGGTTTTGGCCGGGCTGCCCAGCAGGATCATCTGTTCCCTGGAGGAGAGACCCCACTCGTCGGTGATGCCAAAGAAGTTGAGCAGGGCGGCCGCGCTGAGACGGTCTTCGCGGTCGCTTAACTGGGTGTGGGGAACGGCATTGGCGGAAATCATGGCAGCCTCCGGACAGGCACGGTGTGTGCCTGTCCAGTATAGGGTTCCAATTGGAACGAAATCAATATTTGATCCCTAATGGAACCCGCGCGGCGGACCCGTCTTCAGCGCTCTTTTTTGGCTTCCGACTCCAGCTTCATGCCGATCAGTGCCGCCTTGAGCAGACGCCAGGGGCTGGCGGTGAACAGGGCGTCAATCAACTGGCTGAAAAGATTGTATTTTTGCTGGGTGTAGGGGTACCAGTTGGGCTCGATCTTGGCGCTGTTGCTGTCGATCAGGATCGATTTCGAGCGGGTGTAACCCAGTAGCCCCTCGGCCCCTTTCTGGCGGCCGTAACCGCTGGCTTTGGTGCCGCCAAAGGGCAGGGCGGGGTTGCCCTCGGTGAGCATGACGTTGTTGATGGACACCGCACCGCATTCCAGCTGCCGCGCCACCCGTTCTGCCCGCACCAGATCATTCGACCAGACGCTGGCGGACAGGCCGAATTCTGTGGCGTTGGACACCTGCACGACTTCTTCCTCGGTGCGGAAGCGCAGGACCGGCAGCAGCGGGCCGAAGGTTTCCTGCTGCATGACCAGCATGCTGTCATCGATGTTGGTGAGCAGGGTGGGCAGGTAGAACAGTTCGTTGTCGCACAGCAGGTCGCCGCCAGTAAGGATGCGGGCACCTTTGGCGCGGGCGTCATCCACCTGCTTGCGCACGATGTCGAGCTGGAAATCCACCGTCATTCCGCCCATGTCGGCGTTGCCGGTGTCGCCGGCGTTGACCACCAGCTTGTGAATTTCGGTTTGCAGGGTCTGCACGAACTGATCGTAGATGCCGTCCTGCACGTAGATGCGCTCCACCGAACTGCAGGATTGCCCGGCGTTGGTGAGCGCGCCCCACAGCACGCCTTTCGCCGCCCGCTGGACATTGACGTCGTCGAACACGATCGCCTGATCCTTGCCGCCCAGTTCCAGATCCACGGGAATCAGTTTTTCCGCCGCCTGCGCCAGGATTTTTTTGCCGGTGCGGGCGCTGCCGGTGAAGAAAATTTTGGCAGGGCGCTGGTCGATGAGGCGTTGCGCGGTGACGCCAGTGCCGTAGGCAATGGACACGCTTTGTTCCAGCAGCGGATCGACGCGCAACAGCTTTTCAAACAGCCCCTGCATGGGTGTGATTTCCGACGGCTTGAACACCACGGCATTGCCACAGACATAGGCCGCCAGAATCGAGGTCATGCCGATATGGAACGGATAATTCCACGGTGCGATGATGAGCACGGTGCCGAGGGGCTCGTGATAGATGCGGGATTTTTTGCCCAGCAGCGTGATCGGCGTGGAAACCTTTTTGTCCGCCAGGATTTTTTTGGCGTTGTGCAGCAGCCACTCGCAGTTATCCAGCACGCCCAGCAATTCCGACACCAGCGCGTCGGAGCGGCACTTGCGGGTTTCCCGCGTGATCACCTCCACAATTTCTTCCTTGTTGCGGACGATGTAATCCACCAGCTTTTTCACTGCTTCCAGCCGGGTGGCGAGGGAGGTTTTGCGCAGGCGTTCGCTGGCCTTGGCGGCGCTGGCGAACAGGTCTTTCACATCGGCTTCACTGGTTTCGAGCATGGCGGTGAAATCGTTGGTCTGGGGTTGGGATTTTCGGGTGGAAGTGGACATGAACAGATTCCTCAGTGCGCCTGATCGGGTGCGCAGTGAACGTGATAGTCGATGACATCCAGTGCATTGGCGCCGGTGTAGGTGTCACGCTGATAGCCGGAGTAATACAGGCTGAACACCACGCCTTTCAGGCCGACATTCAGCTGGCGGAACAGGGGCGCGATGAAGGCCGGCATTTGTTCTGTGCGGGTTGTGAGATCCAGCAGTATGCGAATCAGAAACAGCGGCAGATAATTCAGCACCAGCAGCAGGTAGCCCAGGTCGCGCACGTCATCCGGATGCGCAGTTCCCATCAGGTCATCGATGCGTTCGATGCAGCCGGTGCTGGAGAACGCAGGGAATTGGCCGTTGGCGGGAACCAGCAGATCGCCCACCCGTTGCAGTCCATTCAGCTGTCGTACGGAGAAAAGTTCGGATGCGCCCAGCTTCATGCCTGTTGCTCCTGTTGGCGGGAATGGGAGCGGGTGGAAACGCCGGCTTCTGCCAGCAGTGTTTCCGCCGCGCGATGGGAAAGTGCCATGATCGACAGCGACGGATTGATGCCCGGCGCGTTGGGGAAAATGGACGAGTCGGCGATGTGCAGACGCGGCAAGCCGTGCACCTGGAAATTTTCATTCACGACGGAATTGCGCTCGCTGCTGCCGATGCGACAGCCGCCCATCAGATGCAGCGCAATCTGCACCGGCGACGTCATGATTTCGCGTGCGCCCAGGCTGGAAAAAATATCGTGCACGATCTGGTTGCCACGATTGGCGCGCTGGCGGTCGCCATCAGACAGCGGCTTGTCGATCACCAGTCGTCCCTTGTTGCTCAGACGCAGCGTGCCGGGATCCTGGTCGCGCACCGCCACTTCGATGCAGGCCATGTTGCGATAACGCTCCATGTAGCGCTGGTGTTCAAAGCCATAACCGGGTTTGAGCAGGCTCATGGCGATCGGTCCGGCGAAAACGTTTTCCAGTTTGAAACCCCACTGGCGGAAACGCGGGTCGGAGGATTTTACCGACTGGAATGCACCCTTGTGGGAATCGACTTTCTCGTCGAAAAAGCCCACGGTCATCCATTGTGGATGGCAGTGAAAATGCTGGCCCAGCGCCGGCAGTTTGTTTTGCAGGCCGGCCTTTAGCAGCAGTTGGGTTGTGCCCAGTGCGCCCGCTGCCAGAATCAGATGACGGGCGTACAGCGAGTGCGGATTGCCCTGGTGACGCCCCTGCACGGTGACAAACTGTTGTCCGTGCACGATCTCCGCCACTTCAAATTCGGGCACGATTTTCAGACCGTTCTTTTCCGCCTGCGGCAGGAAGGTTTCCAGCATGCTCTGCTTGGATTTGCGCGGACAACCGCCCAGACACACGATGCAGTCGTTGCCGGTGCCGCAATTGCTCTGGCCGCGCCGCAGGGGCGCCCATTCCAGCCCGAGTTTTTCAAAGCCTTCCACATACAGTTCGGCATTGCGGTTCCAGTCGGGTTTATCCATGTAATGCAGCGACAGATTGGATTCCACCGCCGCATAGTGGCGCGCCATTTCCTGCGTGCTGAAAAAATCGATGCCGGACAGTGTGCGCCAGTCGTTCAGCGCGACATCGTCGAATTGGTCGAGCAGACACTGGTTGATGATGGTGCCGCCGCCGACCACCTTGCCACGAATGAACAGGGTGGCAGCGTCGCGGCTCATGTCCATGCCGCCGTTCCACATCAGCTGGGCATTGGCATCCATTTCGTTTTTGGGAAAGGTGGCGGCGGAAAAGCGCTTGCCGGCTTCCAGCAGCAGCACATCGGCGCCGGCGCGGGACAGGTAGTGCGCCAGCACGCTGCCGGATGCGCCGGAGCCGACGATGATGTAATCGTGCATTCGTTTCATTGCCAAAAAAGTCCTTGTTGTAGTGCTCCGTTACATGAAAACCTGGCCGTCGCCCCGATAGGTGCTGACCTGATCGTCAAGGGTGTCGCCCCGCAATAAATAGAGCGTGTTGAAACGCTCGCACAATTCGCCCGCCTTCGCGTGACGGAAAAAAACCAGATCGCCGGTGTCCAGCGACTGGCCCTGAAAATGAACGGGTGTCTGCACTTCGCCGGCGCCTTCGTTGCTGTCAAGCAACATGCCGGTGGGCAGGTAAGGCTGTGGCAGTTTGAGTTTGTCTGCGGTGCCGGAAGCGACGTAGCCTCCGCCGTTGCAGGTGAGTATTCCCGTTTTGGGATGACGGGTGACCTGCAGCGCAAAACCGGCAGCGGGCCACGCCTTGAAAGCTTCGTAGTTGTCGAACAGGTGCGAGCAGTAAAAGCCGCTGCCAACGGTGACTTCGGTAATGCTGGGCTCGGCGATGGTGGTCTCGACGCTGCCGGTTCCGCCGCCATTGACCAGCCGGATATCGGCACCTTCTTCGCGCAGTGCCAGCACGGTGCGGGTGCGGCGCGATTCGATTTTGGGAATGGCATTTTTCTTCAACAGGCGGATGACGGCATTTTTCAGCGTCTGTCCCGGCACCTTGTCGCCCAGTCCGGCAATTTGCGCTTCATATCCCATCACGCCACAGAGTTCCACCTGCGGCAGTGTGCGGATTTTCCGGTAGAGCGCCACGGCTTCCTCTGCATTGCGCACAGCGGAGCGGTGCACACCAAAATGCAACGCGGGATACTGGATCGACATGTCCAGATCCAGGCAGAGCAGGGCGGTGACATTTTTCTTCTGCGCCAGGTCGGACAGGGCTTGTGCGTGCGCCGGCAGGTCCACCATGAAATAAATGGTTTTGCCTTTGGCCACCTGATCCAGCGCCGCATTAAGTGCATGCGGATCGAGATTGGGATAGGCGATCAGCAGGTCATCGAATCCCAGGCTGGCCAGCCAGGCCGCCTCGGCCGGGTGATAGCACATGATCCCGCGCAACTGCGCGCTGGCATTGAGCAGGTAGCGCAGGATGGCGACACTGCGGATGGATTTGGAAGCAATCCGGATGGGTACGTTGCGCGCCCGGCGCAGGTGCAGGGCAATATTGCGGTCGAACAGATCCATGTCCACCCAGGCGAAGGGAACAGGGAGTCCGGCAAAAGCGGTCTGGTAGCGCGAATACAGGTCCATGCAGCAGTAGTCCGAACGGGTCTGGAATCAATTTTGTTTTAATGTGGTACGAAAGTACCATAATTGTGCGGGATGGACAATCCCGATCACCGAAAGCCAGTTCTGAATTCGCTCTGACTGGCAGTGACAGGCCGGGTTCCGGCTGGCCGCGATTCCCGCCGGGGATATGTCGGGATGGCTCTAAATGTCTGCTATCATTGCAAAATTCTGCGCCTTCAGATGGTTGGACATGGGCTTTCATCAGGAAATCATATTCGGACTGGTACTGGCGGACTGGCTGGCGTTGAGCTGGTTTGTGCTGTGCTGGGCCGGTTACACCGTCTATGCCGAGCGCA
>CAZBII010000218.1:0-6829 GCA_964491665.1 uncultured Moraxellaceae bacterium | reverse complement strand
CATAGCCTGCTTCCACCAGGGTTTCGAAACCGGCTTTCACCAGTTCAACCGCGCCACCGCACAGAACGGCCTGCTCGCCGAACAGGTCGGTTTCGGTTTCGTCCTTGAAAGTGGTTTCGATGATGCCGGTGCGGCCGCCGCCCACGCCGGAAGCGTAGGACAGCGCGACATTCTTGGCATTTCCGGACGCATCCTGGAACACGGCGATCAGGTCAGGAATGCCGCCGCCTTTGACAAATTCGGAACGCACGGTATGACCAGGAGCCTTCGGCGCGATCATGATGACGTCCAGATCCTTGCGCGGCACGACCTGGTTGTAGTGGATCGCAAAACCGTGCGCGAACGCCAGGGTGGCGCCTTTCTTGATGTTGGGCTCGATTTCATTCCTGTACAGCTGGGACTGGAACTCATCCGGAGTCAGAATCATGACCAGATCAGCCCATTGCACGGCTTCAGGAACCGCTTTAACAGTCAGACCGGAATTCTGTGCCTTCACGGCAGAAGCGGAACCGGGACGCAGCGCTACGACAACGTCAACGCCGGAATCTTTCAGGTTGTTGGCGTGGGCGTGGCCTTGTGAGCCGTAGCCAATGATCGCCACCTTTTTGCTCTGGATGATGGAAAGGTCGCAATCTTTGTCGTAATAAACTTTCATGGTCATTCCTCTGTTTTCTGTTCGCAATCGGATTGGGATTTGCAATCTGCAGTGTTGGATTTAACGGTGGATCAGAGTGCCAGCACCTTGTCGCCGCGGGCGATGCCGGACACGCCGGTACGCACGACTTCGAGGATGGAAGCTTCACCGACGGACTCGATGAAGGCATCCAGCTTGTCGCTGGTGCCGGCCAGTTGCACGGTGTAAACCGAGCTGGTGACATCCACGATCTGGCCACGGAAGATGTCGGCGGTACGCTTGATTTCGGCACGCTGGGCACCGGTGGCCTTGAGCTTGATCAGCATCAGTTCGCGCTCGATGTGCGCGCCTTCGCTGAGATCCACCAGCTTCACGACTTCCACCAGCTTGTTCAGCTGCTTGGTGATCTGTTCGATCACGCGGTCGTTGCCGGTGGTGGTGAGGGTGAGCCGCGACAGGGTGTTGTCGTTGGTCGGCGCCACCGTCAGGCTTTCAATGTTGTAGCCACGCTGGGAAAACAGGCCCACCACACGGGACAGCGCACCGGGTTCGTTTTCCATCAGGATAGAAATGATTCGACGCATGTTCAGGTCCGCTCCGTTTTGTTCAGCCACATGTCGCGCATTGAGCCGTCTTTGATCTGCATGGGATAGACGTGCTCGCTGGGGTCGACGTAGATGTCCATGAACACCAGACGGTCCTTCAGGGAGAACGCTTCCTTCATGGCGTCCTCG
The DNA here is from genome assembly GCA_964491665.1 of uncultured Moraxellaceae bacterium. GTDB lineage: Bacteria > Pseudomonadota > Gammaproteobacteria > Pseudomonadales > Ketobacteraceae > Ch67. Next base: position 5,461 of record CAZBII010000218.1, on the reverse strand, counting down.
AGATCTTCCGGACGGGTGACCTTGATGCCGACATGGCCGTAGGCTTCCGCCAGCTTGATGAAGTCCGGCAGCGACTCTTCATAGGTGGAGCTGGAATGGCGGCCCTGGTACTGCATGTCCTGCCACTGGCGCACCATGCCCAGCGACTGGTTGTTCACGTTGATGATCTTCACCGGGAACTTGTACTGCAAACAGGTGGACAGCTCCTGGATATTCATCTGGATGCTGCCCTCGCCGGTGACGCAGGCCACGGTGGCATCGGGATTGGCCACCAGGGCGCCCATGGCCGCCGGCAGACCGAAGCCCATGGTGCCCAGACCGCCGGAGTTGATCCACTGCCGGGGCCGCTTGAACTTGTAGTACTGCGCCGCGAACATCTGGTGCTGACCCACGTCGGACGTGACAATGGCCTCACCATTGGTGACCTTGTACAGGCACTCGATGACCTGCTGGGGCTTCAGAATGTCCGGCTTGGTCTCATAGCGCAGGCCGTGATAGGCGCGCCAGGCATCGATCTGCTTCCACCAGGCTTCCATGGCGGATTTGTCGTTGCGCTCGTCGGTCTTTTCGAGCTGCTCCAGCATTTCCTTCAGCACCTGGTCGACCGGGCCCACAATCGGGATGTCGACAGGAACGTTCTTGGAAATGGACGCCGGATCCACGTCGATATGGATGATCTTGGCATTGGGGCAGAACTTGGCCGCGTGATTGGTAACGCGGTCATCGAACCGTACGCCCACCGCCAGGATCACGTCCGCATGGTGCATGGCCATGTTGGCTTCATAGGTGCCGTGCATGCCCAGCATGCCGACGAACTGCCTGTCTTCGCCCGGAATGCCGCCCAACCCCATCAGGGTGTTGGTGCAGGGGAAGCCGAGGTTGTGGACCAGTTCGGTGAGCATGTCGGCCGAGTTGCCCAGAATGACACCGCCGCCGGAATAGACGATGGGGCGCTTGGCAGCCATCATCAGGTCAACGGCTTTCTTGATCTGGCCGGAATGCCCCTTGCTGACCACGTTGTAGGAACGCAGCTTCACCTTGGACGGGTACTGGTATTCGTAGGTCACCGCCGGGCTGGTGAGATCCTTGGGGATGTCGACCAGTACCGGGCCGGGACGGCCGGTTGTCGCAATATAAAAGGCTTTCTTGATGGTGGCGGGAATGTCTTCGGTCCGCTTGACCATGAAGCTGTGTTTGACGATCGGGCGGGTCACGCCCACGATGTCGGTTTCCTGAAATGCGTCGTTACCGATCCAGTCGGACTGGACCTGGCCGGTGATGATGACGAGCGGAATGGAGTCCATGTAGGCCGTGGCAATACCGGTGACGGTATTGGTGGCACCGGGACCGGAGGTGGCGAACACTACGCCAGGCTTGCCGCTGACCCGGGCAAAGCCGTCGGCGGCGTGAGCCGCTGCCTGTTCGTGCCGGACCAGCACGTGGGTAATGCCTTTCTGCTGGAACAGTGCGTCATATATATGAAGCACTGCGCCACCCGGATACCCGAATATGGTTTCAACCCCTTCATCCTGCAGGGAGCGGATGATCATTTCTGCGCCAGATAAGAGTTCCACGATTTCACACCTCATCTTGAACAGCGCTTGCCGGCGTCGGACCGGGAGCGGCTCAAGCAGTTACGTCTAGTTAGTGATTCAGTGAACATCAGTTCCCTGTACGGCAGGTACGCGTACCGGCAGGGACTGTGGGTCTAAGCTAGGGCTGGCAGAAAAACCAGGGGTTGGGGCTTGTTCCACCTCATACGCTTTGGGCATATGATTCTTGCAGCGAGTTCGACGGGGCAAAGCAGATGGTGACTGCGATTTAAGTGGCGAAATTCTCGCTCTAGCGCAGATGTCGCAGGGTTTGGCCTGCCTATCTGCACCCACCTCAGTGAGCCGCCTATGTTGACATGGATGGGGATTTTGTCAATAGACGCACCATCGCCCCATCCCGCTGCAAGTCAGGCGGATTGCGGGCTTCAGCCCGAATGAAGGGCACAATTTCGGACGCATTCACAGATTGCAATGGATTTTCTACGCCTTGCGCAGCTAACCCGCTATATTGAATAGGAGACATTTCCATGGAGCTTGGCATAACAATGAAATTCAATCGTTTTGTGATGGTTGCGGTGGCATCGCTCTGCTTCATGTCCGCTGCGGATGCCGGGGGCAAGTATTACAAGTGGGTAGACGGGTCCGGGGTGATCCACTACGGAGAGAATCCGCCTGATCCCGCCAAGGCGCAACTGGTCAACGTACACACCGGGGTACCCACCGGCACTCCCGCCACGGAAGAGGACCTGGAGAAGAAGCAGGCCAAGCTGATGGGAAATGAGACCGCCGAGACAGGTGCGCAGGAGAAAAAATCGGTCTCCGAAGAAAACGCCAAGATCATCAAGGAAAACTGTGAAGTCTATAAGCAGAATTTGAGCGCGCTGAAAAACAGTGCCCGGATTCGCGAGAAAGATGCCAAGGGCGAGTACCGCTACCTGAGCGACGAGGAAAAGAACGAGCGCACCAAGGCGGCGGAAACCTATATTCAGGAAAACTGCAAGTAAGACGCCAGACCCGGTTACTACCCGGTCCAGAAGGCGGCAGAACAAAAAGAACCCCCGGTTTGCATACCGGGGGTTTTGTTTTTCAGGGTCGACTGGTCAATGCGCTGGCTTATTTGCCGAACACGATCCGGCCGTCCCGCAGTTCGCCCCGGATGGTGTCCCGTGGCAGGAAGCGGCCGGACAGGATGTCCTGCGCCAGCGGATTTTCGATCTCCCGCTGGATGGCGCGCTTGAGCGGGCGGGCGCCGTAAACCGGGTCGAAGCCCGCCTCCACCAGCTTGTCCATCACCGCATCCGACAGCTCCAGGGTCAGTTCGCGCTCCGCCAGCCGCTTGCGCAGATTGGCCAGCTGGATAGTGGCAATGCCGCGAATCTGGCTGTGGGCCAGCGGGTGGAACACAACCACTTCGTCGATCCGGTTGATCAGCTCCGGGCGGAACTTGGTGGCGACAATGTCCATCACCGCCGCCTTCATGCGGTCGTACTCGTCCTCGCCGGTCATGGTCTGGATGATTTCAGAACCCATGTTGGACGTCATGACGATCACTGTGTTCTTGAAGTCCACGGTGCGGCCCTGACCGTCGGTGAGGCGGCCGTCTTCCAGCACCTGCAGCAGGATGTTGAACACATCCGGGTGCGCCTTCTCCACTTCGTCCAGCAGGATGACCGAGTAGGGCTTGCGACGGACCAGCTCGGTCAGGTAGCCACCTTCCTCATAACCCACGTAGCCCGGCGGCGCGCCAATCAGGCGGGACACCGAGTGTTTCTCCATGAACTCGGACATGTCGATGCGCACCATGGCGTCGTCGGTATCGAACAGGAAGTTTGCCAGCGCCTTGCACAGTTCGGTCTTGCCCACGCCGGTGGGGCCGAGGAACAGAAACGAGCCGTTGGGGCGGTTGGGGTCGGCCAGACCGGCACGGGACCGGCGGATGGCGTTCGACACGGCGACAATCGCTTCATGCTGGCCGATCACGCGCTGGTGCAGGGACTCTTCCATGCGCAGCAGCTTGTCGCGCTCACCTTCCAGCATTTTCGAGACGGGAATGCCGGTCCACTTGGAAACGACCTCGGCAATTTCCTCCTCGGTGACCTTGTTGCGCAGCAGTTTCATTTCCATCATTTCTGCCTGCGCGGCCATGTCGAGACGTTTTTCCAGATCGGGAATGCGACCGTATTGCAGCTCGGACATGCGCGCCAGATCGCCAGCACGGCGGGCGTGTTCCATGTCGATGCGGGCCTGCTCCAGCTCCGCCCGGATCTGCTGGCTGCCCTGCAGCGCGGCTTTCTCGGCGGTCCAGATTTCTTCCAGATCGGCGAACTCGCGCTCGATGCGGTCGATGTCCTCGTTGAGTTTTTCCAGCCGCTTGCGCGAGGCTTCGTCTTCCTCTTTTTTCAGCGCCTCGCGTTCCATTTTCAACTGGATGAGACGGCGTTCGAGACGGTCGAGTTCTTCCGGCTTGGAATCCATTTCCATGCGGATGCGACTGGCGGCTTCATCGATCAGGTCAATGGCCTTGTCCGGCAGCTGGCGGTCGGTAATGTAGCGGTGCGACAGTTTCGCCGCTTCAACAATGGCGGAGTCGGTGATGTCGACACCGTGGTGCACTTCGTAGCGCTCTTTCAGGCCGCGCAGGATGGCGATGGTGTCTTCCACGGTGGGCTGGTCCACCAGCACTTTCTGGAAGCGACGTTCCAGTGCGGCGTCTTTTTCAATGTACTGGCGATATTCGTCCAGGGTGGTGGCGCCGACGCAGTGCAGTTCGCCGCGCGCCAGAGCCGGCTTCAGCATGTTGCCGGCATCCATCGAACCTTCGGCCTTGCCGGCGCCGACCATGGTGTGCAGCTCGTCGATGAAGAGGATCACGCTGCCCTCTTCCTTCGCCAGTTCATTCAACACGCTTTTCAGACGCTCTTCGAATTCGCCGCGGTATTTGGCGCCCGCCAGCAGTGAGCCCATGTCGAGCGACAGCACGCGCTTGTTTTTCAGACCTTCCGGCACTTCACCGTTCACGATGCGCTGCGCCAGACCTTCCACAATCGCGGTCTTGCCCACGCCGGGCTCACCGATCAGCACCGGGTTGTTCTTGGTGCGGCGCTGCAACACCTGAATCGTGCGACGGATTTCGTCATCACGGCCGATCACCGGATCGAGCTTGCCGTCGGAAGCGCGCTTGGTCAGGTCCAGCGTGTATTTTTCCAGTGCCTGACGGGATTCTTCTGCATTCTGGTCTTTCACGTTTTCGCCCCCACGGACTTTTTCGATAGCGGTTTCCAGATCGTTTCTGGAGACGCCGAGTTTCTTGAAAATACCGCCCAGCGCGCCCTTGTCCTCGATCATGGCGAGCACGACGATTTCGCTGGAAATGAATTTGTCGTTGCGCTGCTGTGACAACTTGTCGGCGACGTTGAGGATGCGGCCCAGGTCGTTGGACATGTGCACGTTGCCGTCGTGGTTCTGCACCTGCGGCATGCGGATCAGTTGCGCGGTGATTTCGTCGCGCAGCTGGCTGATGTTGACGCCGCACTGCGCCAGCAGCGGACGCACGCCACCGGAGGCGTCTTCCACCATGGCGGAGAGCAGGTGAATCGGCTCGATGAAGTTGTGATCGCGACCGACGGCAATGGACTGTGCGTCGGACAGCGCCATTTGCAGTTTGCTGGTCAAACGGTCGATGCGCATGAAGGTTCCTCGTTGCAATTCGTGATGTGCCGGAATGGATTTGTCTGGCGATTGCAAAAAAGATGGGGCTGGCAGTGGGGGTTTTCAAGCGCGGCCCGGTGGAAAGCCGCGCTTCAATTTGCGCTGGATCAAATTGTTGGCGGGGTTGCTGTCATTTGCAGCATCACTCCGGCTCGATCCAGAGCATGGACAGCAGGCGGCCGGTGACCGATTGGCGGCGA
>CAZBII010000217.1:0-6929 GCA_964491665.1 uncultured Moraxellaceae bacterium | reverse complement strand
ACGGGATCGTTCGTCAGCTTGTAGCCGGGCACATATTTCTGCACGTCCGCCACCATGGCGTGAATCGAGTCGGTGATGCGTTTCTGGTCCGGCTTGTCCCTGGTGAGACAGTGCACGGTGTCGCGCATGATCAGCGGCGGCTCGGCCGGATTGACGATGATGATGGCCTTGCCCTTTTTCGCGCCGCCGATTTTTTCAATTGCGCCGGAGGTGGTGCGGGTGAATTCGTCGATGTTCTTGCGCGTGCCGGGGCCGACGGATTTGGACGCCACGGTTGCGACGATTTCACCGTATTCCACCGGCTGCACTCGGCTCACTGCATACACCATCGGAATGGTGGCCTGACCACCGCAGGTGACCATGTTGACGTTGTCCTTGCGGCCTTCCTTCAGCAGTTCGCCCAGATTCACTGGCGGCACGCAATAGGGTCCGATGGCGGCGGGTGTGAGGTCGATCATGATGGCGCCCTGCTCGACAACCTTGCGCGAGTTCTCGGCGTGCACGTAGGCGGACGTGGCGTCGAACACGATCTGGATGTTGTCGGCTTTCATGTGCGGCACCAGTCCGTCCACGCCGCTGGTGGACACCTTCATGCCGAAATCGCGGGCGCGCTTGATGCCTTCGGATTCCTCGATGCCGACCATCCACACCGGTTCGATCCAGCTGCTGCGCTGGGCTTTCATCAGCAGGTCGGTGCCGATGTTGCCGGGGCCGATGATGGCGGCGCGTAGTTTCTTGGTCATGGTTGTTGTCCTTCGCTTAAATGAATTCGCTCAAATGAATTGGATGGTGACGGAGCCCAGCCCCGCAATTTCGGCATGCATTTCGTCGCCCGCCACCACCGGTTCCAGCGGCACCAGCGAGCCGGACAGAATCACTTCGCCGGCCTTGAACGGAATGCCGAATTCGCCCAGCGTGTTGGCCAGCCAGGCGACGGCGGTGAGCGGATTGCCCTGCACGGCGGAGCCTTTGCCGCTGCTCAGTGGCTTGCCATTCTTGAATACGCTGACGGTGAGATTGGGCAGATCGAGTCCGCGTGGATCAACCCGTTCATTACCCAGCACATAGACGCCACAGGAGGCGTTGTCCGCCACCGTGTCCTGGATTTTTATTTTCCAGTTATCGATGCGCGAATCGACGATTTCAAAACAGGTCATCACGGCTTCGGTGGCGTCCAGCACATCCTGCTCGGTGACGCCGGGGCCTTGCAGATCCCGTTTCAGCAGGAAGGCAATTTCCGCTTCCGCGCGCGGCTGGATCAGGTTGCCGGCGATTTTCACGCTGCTTTCGTTCGGTACTGTCATGGCCGAGGTCAGAAAGCCGAAATCCGGCTGGAACACGCCCAGCATGTCCTGCACAGCCTTGGAAGTGACGCCGATTTTCTTGCCCACCACAACTTCGCCGTCGCGCAGGCGATGCTGCAGCATGGCGCGGGAAATATGGTAGGCGTCGTCGATTTCAATCTGCGGAAAGCGCTCGATCAGCGGACGCAGGGTTTTGCAGGCGCGCAGCGCGTCATACAGTTCCCTGCCCAGCTGGTCCCGTTGTTCGGTGGACAGGCTCATGCGGTTTTTCCTTGCAGGAATTCGACGCTGCGACGGTTGAACAGGTCAGCGTGCTCGATCATTACCCAGTGGCCGCAGTCACTCAGTGTGATGACCTGCGCGTGCTTGCAGCCGGTTACCAGTTTCTCGGCACCGCTGATGGGACAGAAGCGGTCCTGCGCACCCCAGAAGCCCAGCACCGGGCACTGGATTTCGCCCAGACGTTCGGTGATGTTGGGAATCACCATGCGCTTGAATACGGCGGGATTCTGCGTCTGCAGGATGCGGAAGCGCTCGCTGATCAGTTCGTCGGTGATGTGGGACGGATCATGTACGATCAGTTGCAGCACCTGCTTCAGATACGCCGGGGTGAAATCCGGTGAGCCCAGCGGCACTTTGGTCATGGCCTGGATGCCGGGCATTTTCTGGAAATAGGTGATCTGGTCTTCGAGGCCGCCGCAGCCCATCAGGATCAGATGCGACACGCGCTGCGGCTGTGCCAGCGCCACGCCCAGCGACACTGCGCCGCCGAGGGAATTGCCCACCAGCGCGAATCTTTCCAGATCCAGTTGATCGGCAAACTCGGTGACTACCGAGGTGAAAAAGTCCAGCGTGTAATCCAGGTCCGGCTTGTCGCTGTCACCGAAGCCGGGCAGGTCGGGAATGATCACGCGGAAACCCTGATCGGCAAAATACTGCGCGTTGTAGCGGAAGTTCAGCCAGCCGCTGGCGCCGGGGCCGCTGCCCTGCAGAAACAGTACGGGAGTTGCTGCGGCAGAACCCAGTTCGCTGTAATGAATTCGCAGCGCATTTTTCTGCAGCTGGACAAACTGGCTGGCGGGTTTGGCGGGTGTGGACATGACAGTTCCTCGCAGTATTTTTTGTTGTTATCGCACCGGCTAGTGCACGACAGCGGGATTGAATTCGAGCGGGCCGCCCAGCATTTCGCGGTGCGAATGCGGTTGCTTGCCGTCAATGTCGCTGATGCCCAGCACAAAACCTTCTTCGGCACCGATCAGCGTCTTGCCGGATTTTTCCATCAGTTTGGGATCGCGATACAGGGCTTCAATGACGCGGCCGGTGAACTCCGGCGACTCGGCCATCTGCAGAAATGGTGCGTACTGTTCCGGGCTGGCGGCGGCTGCCAGCTGCAGGCGCTCGGTGTTGAGCACGCCCATCCAGATCGACACGCAGGCCACGTTGAACGGACGCAGATCGTGCGCCATGTCCCACACCATCTTGTCGCTGCCGGCCTTCTGCGCGCCGTAGGCGGGGCCGTGCATGTAGCAGGCAGCGCCGGGCGAACTGGTGTTGACGATCAGGCCACCCTTTTGCGCGCCCATTATTTTGGCGGCATGCCAGCTGGCCACATAACTGGAGCGCAAACCCACATCCAGAATGTCCACCAGCGCGAGGGATTTTTCCCAGAACGGTCCGGGTTGCACCAGATCGTCATGCAGCGCGGCGGCGTTGTTTACCAGAATGTCGAGGCGGCCCTGTTCTTTCTGCACGCGTTCGAACAGCTTGGCCACGTCGTCATCGTTGGCGTGATCACAGATGACCGGAATGCCGATGCCGCCGCGCCGGGTGATGACGTCGGCGGTGGCGAATACGGTGCCGGGCAGTGGTGCGTCACCTTCTTTCTGGCTGCGGCCGGTGACATAGACGATATCGCCAGTGGCGCCAAAGGCGAGTGCAATGCCCTTGCCGGCGCCGCGACTGGCGCCAGTGACTACAACTACACGCGGTGGAGACAGATTCATAACGGATTCCCGGTGTGCGAAAAAACCCGCAAGCCTGCGCTGCTGTCACGCAGGCTGCGGATAAATGTGCCCGAAGGCACAGCGCGATCAAAGGAAGAAATCAGTGCTTTCCAGACCCAGCTGCACGCCGCCGTAGTTGCGGCCGAACTGGTACGGATTGTTCGCCACGTGGGCGCGACCCGCCAGAATGTCCAGCACGAAACGCTGCAGCGGCGCGTCGGTGAAAATGCCGCGGCCGCCACACATTTTCTGCAGCTCCAGCACTTCGGCCAGACAGGATTCCGGCACCGCCGCCGATTCATAGCGGAACTGGATGCGCTTGGTCATGTCGGTGGCTTCGCCGCGACGGGCATCGGCCATCAGTTCATCGAAAATGCTTTTCAGACGCAGCTTGAGCTGGTCCACGAGTGCCTGCGCGCGCGCCACCGCCATCTGCGCATGCGGATCTTCAGCGGTTTTCGCGCCGGTGTTGGTGCCGATGCGCTTCGATGCCACGTCACGATAGGCGTTGATGGCGCCCTGCGTGGCACCGATGGTGGAGCCGGACACCGCGCGCGGGAACAGCTGGCCAAACGGAATCTTGTAAAGCGGAATGGTTTTGGAATCGATGCCGGGATTGGTGCCACGGAAACCGTCCAGCGAGCTGTGGGTGCGGTATTCCGGCACGAAGGCATCGGCGACCACGATGTCGTTACTGCCGGTGCCGCGCAGACCGAAGGTGTGCCAGGTGTCGAGCACCTTGAAATCGCTGCGCGGAACCAGGAAGGTGCGGTAATCCGGCGCGGGATTTTCTGCGGTGGGCGGTACCACGCCACCGAGGAACACCCACTCGCAGTGATCGCAGCCGCTGGAGAAGGCCCAGCGTCCGCTGAATTTGAAGCCGCCTTCCACCGGCACCACTTTGCCGACTGGCATATACGAAGACGCGATCAGAATGCTGGTGTCTTTTTCCCATACGTCCTGCTGCGCTTTCAGGTCGAACAGGGCGATCTGCCAGTTGTGCACCGCGATCACGCCATAGATCCAGGCAGTGGACATGCAGCCTTCCGCCAGGGTCAGCTGGATGTCGAAAAATACCTGCGGGTCCATTTCATAGCCGCCCCAGCGCTTGGGCTGCAGCACGCGGAAGAAGCCGGCGTCCTTCATTTTCTGCACGGTCTCTTCAGGAATCTTGCGCTCGGTTTCGGCGCGGCTCGCCATTTCCTTCAGGAAAGGCACCATGTCCCGTGCGCGTTGCACCATAATTTCAGGGCTGACGGATTGTTGCAGATTTTTTTCCTGGGCTGTCATGGCAGTGTTCTCGCAGAAGTCGGTTATTTTTTTGGTTCGGGTCGGTGCAATGCAAAACGCTGGCTAGACAGCAACGGGCAGATCGAGATCCGCGTAACGGCCAGCGTGGAAAATCAGCGGCGGTTTGCCCTTGTTGTCGAACGCCAGCACACGGCCGACGATGATGACGTGATCACCACCTTCGTGCCGCGCTGCTGTTTCGCACTGGAACACCGCGCTGTAATCGGTCAACAGGGGCACGCCGCCGTGGCCGGCCACCGTGTCGAGTCCGGTAAAGCGATCGTCGCAGTTGGAAGCAAATTGCGACGACAGTTGTTTCTGGCCGGCATTGAGCACATGGATGGCAAAGTGCGGTGTGTTCATGAACACGTCGAATGCCTTGGAAGTTTTCGCAATGCTCCACAGCACCAGCATCGGATCGAGTGACACCGAGCTGAAACTGTTGGCGGTCATGCCCACCTTGTTGCCGCTGGTGTCCAGGGTGGTGATGACGGTAACACCGGTGGCGAACTGGCCGAGGGCGTTGCGAAAGGCTTTGGAATCCATGTGGTTTGTTGTCATAGCGGTTCTCGTTTGCCGGCTTTCATTGAGCATGATGTTCGCAAAGCGGGCCGGCAATTTCCTACCTCAAATGGCCTAGTTCAAATGGACAAAAGAGTTCATTTGGACAAAAGACTTACTGATGCCCCACGCTGAAATCATGGCCCCAGAAGCTGTTCACGGTGCTCTGGAACGGTGAGTAGCGCGACCAGTCGGAGATGGTGCGGCCTTCGGCGCCGTATTCGATGAAGAAGCCGGACGGCGACGCCATGTAGAAACTCACCATGTGGTCGTTGGCGTGGCGGCCCAGGGTGCCCATCAGCTTCACGTTGTTGGCGCGCATGCGGTCCATGGCGCGGCCCACTTCGTCGACGCAGTCCACTTCCACCATCACGTGCACGCAGCCGGCCGGCATCGGGCATTCGAAAATCGCCAGGCTGTGATGACGCTCGTTGCAGTGCATGAAGTGCAGGCGCTTTTCCGGTTCAGCGGGGTCGGGCGTGAAGCGCACTTTCATCAGGTCGGACAGCCCAAAGCCCATGACGTCGCGGTAGAACGCCTGGCACTTGTCGAAATTCGGCGTGGGCAGCACCACATGGCCGAAGCCCTGCTCGCCGGTGATGAAGCGCTTGATACCGACAGGGGAGGCAAACTGGCGGAAATCCGACACCGGTCCCCAGTAGATTTCATGGCGGTTACCTTCCGGATCGGCAAAGCTCACCAGTTCCTGTACGCGGCGCGCCGCCAGCAGATCGGCGCCGGCCCGCTCGAAATTGACGCCGTGTTTTTCCAGTGTCTGCACGGCTTCGGCAAACGCTGCCGGGCCGGCAATTTCCCAGCCGCTGAAACCGAAATTATCTTCTGCCGCCTTGCTGACGATGATGCGGTAGGGGCGATCATCCATTTTCAGGAACACGCTGCTGTCGCCGGCGCCGCGCAGTTGCGCCGACACATCTTCCATGCCCAGTACCTGGGTGCCGAAGCTGGCCCAGCGCGACGGGTCCGTGCAGTTGACACCGATGTAGCCAAGGCTGTGAATTTTCATGGTGCGGTTCCTTTTTTGTTGGAGTTGGGAGCGGGTGTGGCAATCAGTTTGCGCAGATCGGCTTTCACTACCTTGCCGGATGCGTTCAGCGGCAGCGCGTCAACAAAACGCACCTGGCGCGGCACCTTGAAGTTGGCCATCTGCTCGCGGCACCAGGCTATCAGTGCGGCTTCGTCGAGCACGGCACCGGGTTTCTTCACCACGAACGCCAGCGCCACTTCGCCCATGCGCTCGTCCGGCATGCCGATCACGGCGTTCATTGCCACCGCCTCATGGCCGGCGATGACTTTTTCGATTTCCGCCGGATAGCAGTTGAAGCCGCCGGTGATGAACATGTCCTTCAGGCGGTCGGTGATTTTCAGGTTGCCCTGCTCATCCATCACGCCGATGTCGCCGGTGTGCAGCCAGCCTTCACTGTCGATGGCGTCGGCGGTGGCATTGTCATTTTCGAAATAACCCTGCATTACGTTGAAGCCGCGAAACACGATTTCACCAGGTTCGCCGCGCGGCACTTCCTGGTTGTCGCTGTCGACGCAGCGCAACTCGACGCCGGGAATGGCGCGGCCCGAAGTGGTGGCAATGATGTCGGCGCTGTCGCCGGCGCGGCACATGGTGGCCAGGCCGCAGCTTTCGGTGAGGCCATACGCGGTGATCACGGTTTCAAAGCCCAGCCGCTTTTTCATCTGGCGGATCATTTCCACCGGAATCACGGCGGCGCCCGTGGTGGCGCGTTTCAGCGTGGAAATG
>CAZBII010000216.1:0-6965 GCA_964491665.1 uncultured Moraxellaceae bacterium | reverse complement strand
AGCTGTTGGGATTCATGGGAAAACTGGTGGCGCCGGTCGAAGACTGACGCCATCATCCGCAACAAAAAAAGCGCCGGCTGTTTGCCACAGCCGCCGCTTTTGCATTTCCGCCGATGGCCGTTTTTATTTTTCCACGAACGCCCGCTCGATCACGTAATGGCCCTGATCGCCGTGCCGCGCTTCCTTGAAGCCACGCGCATCCAGAATGGCCGTCAGATCCTTCAGCATGCTCGGGCTGCCGCACAGCATGAAACGGTCCTGCTCCAGATCAAACGCCGGCAGACCAATATCGGCAAACAGCTTGCCGCTCTCCATCAGATCGGTCAGACGGCCCTGGTTGCGGAACGGCTCGCGGGTCACGGTGGGGTAATAGATCAGTTTTTCCTTCACTTCATCGCCGAAGAATTCGTTGTTGGGCAGCTCTTCGGTAATCAGCCGGGTATAGGCCAGTTCCGACACATGGCGCACGCCGTGGGTGAGGATCACCTTGTCGTACTGCGCGTAGGTTTCCGGGTCCTTGATGATGCTGATGAACGGCGCCAGGCCCGTACCGGTGCTCAGCAGATACAGGTTGCGGCCCGGAATCAGGTGATCCAGCACCAAAGTGCCGGTGGGCTTGCTGCCCACGATGATCTGGTCGCCCACCTTGATGTGCTGCAGCTTCGATGTCAGCGGTCCGTTTTCCACCTTGATGCTGAAAAACTCCAGCTCCTCCTCGTAGTTGGCGCTGGCAATGCTGTAGGCGCGCATCAGGGGACGGCCTTTTTCCTCATCCTGCAGGCCGATCATGATGAAGTGGCCATTCTTGAAGCGCAGGCTGGAATCACGGGTGGTGGTGAAGCTGAACAGGGTATCGTTCCAGTGGTGGACGCTGGTGACACGCTCGTGATTCAGGTTGGACATGGCGGCAATCCTCAAGGCAAGGTCTGGAAAGAGTCATTGTTGATTGCCGGCATGTTAATCGCCCGCTATCCTATCGGTAAAATGGGTAATTCAGATATATTTATTCGATTTTATAGATATAAAGAATGCACTACAGCCTGCGCCAACTCCAGATCTTCCTGGCCACCGCCCACCACGAGAACCTGTCGCGGGCGGCGGCCAGCCTGTCCATGTCCCAGTCCGCCGCCAGCAGCGCCCTGACCGAGCTGGAGAAACAGTATGACATTCAGCTATTTGACCGCGTCGGCAAGCGCCTGCAGTTGAATGCCCTGGGGCATGCCCTGCGCCCACAGGCCGAAGCCCTGCTGCAGCAGGCGCAGGCGCTGGAGCTGGCCCTGCGCCAGCACACAGCTGCCGGCCAGCTCAAGATCGGCGCCACCCTCACCATCGGCAACTACCTGGCAGTGAACATCATGGCGCAGTTCATGCGCGAGAATCCGCTGTCCAAGGTGGAGCTGCAGGTCGCCAACACTGCGGCGATTGCCGCCCGCATTCACAATTTCGAACTCGATCTGGGACTGATTGAAGGGGAACTGCACGACAGCGACCTGGATGTCATGCCCTGGCGCGACGACGAGCTGGTGGTGTTCTGTTCCCCGCGGCATCCACTGGCAGGCAAGCCGGCACTCTCGGATCAGGATCTGCTGGACGCCACCTGGATTCTGCGGGAAACCGGCTCCGGCACACGCCAGACCTTCGACCGCGCCCTGCACGGGCTGCTGCCACAACTGAACATTCTGCTGGAACTGCAGCACACCGAGGCAATCAAGCGTGCGGTGGAAGCGGATCTGGGGATTGGCTGCCTGTCGAAAGTGGCGCTGGTGGACGCCTTCAGGCGGGGAACGTTTGTCCCGCTGCAGGTGCCGCAGCGGGATTTCAGCCGGCTGTTCTATTTCATCCTGCACCGGCAGAAATATCGCAGTGCCGGCATCGAACGCTGGCTGGAATTGTGCCGGGCCAGCCAGCGCTAGAGAGCGTCAGTGTGCGGCCCTGGCCTGCCGTTGCTTCTGCCGGATCAGCGTACGCACGGCAATATGGGAAGGTGGTTTGCGGACTTCAGCAGTCTGCGAATCCGGCGCCGGCAACTCCGGAACCGTTTCCGCACGATTAAACCAGTTGTGCCAGAACTTCAGTGATTTGATCATGGCGACTTCCTCCCACATCACGACTGCAGAACGCACACACAACAAAAAACCCCGGTCGGTTGCCCTCCGGGGTTTTGCAATCCGGAAGGCGATCACTCACCGCCTTCCTGACTTTGTTTCGTCAGAAATGCGGCGTCAGACTCGTCAACTGACTGAACGCGGAAATTTCAAATTTCACTTGCTGCATGCGTCTCAATGGAATGCCTTAAATACTCGTCAGATACCACTATAGCCCAGTAACCGGAAACCTGCCGGAATCAGCGCACAGTCAGCAACACTTTTATCTCACCGGCATTGGCGGCCTTCTCCACCGTGGCCAGATCCACATATCCAATCATGTTGGGATTTGCCGCAATGAATTCCAGCACTTCGGAATCGCTGGTCACCGCAAACGGCGGCTGGCCCTTGCCGGTGAAAATCTGGCGCGACCAGTAGGAATTCAGCTGCGACTGGCTCTTCTGCACCACCTTGTCGTAAAACTCGGCGCGGGGCAGTTCACCCTCCAGCTGATCAATGGGAATAACCTTGGTGCCGTCGGGAAGACGGCGGGACTTGCCCAGAAAAATATTGGCAACCTGCTCCACCGTGATGTCGCCGGAAGGATTGTTGGCATTGACGATGATCGCCAATTCCCCGCTGGCGGACGTGGCTGACTGAATGCCCCAAAAAAACATCGTGAAAGCTAAAAGTGTTCTGCGCATATTCATCCTATGATTACCCTCTCGCAGTGTGAGTCCGGGCGCCACTCCTCAAATTCCGGCCATTCTTGTGAAACAGCCGTCCCAATCATGCGCCCAAATGGCCCGGCAGGGTCTGCTCTGCCTGATAAATAAAGTCGATAACCGCACCGGCTTCAAGTTTTTCAACGGCTTGAGCCGGTATATTTTTCGCAGTCATGAAGCGGCACCGCTATTGCCGTGACTGGCAGCGGTCTCCTGCTCGCCGCTGTAAACGATGACGCAGTTGCGTCCGGCCCGCTTGGCGGCGCGCAAACCCGCCTCGCTCCGCTGCATGACGCTGACCACACCTTCACCGTCACTGGTCAGGCTGGCCACGCCAATGCTGACGGTGAAATTGAAGCGCGCGCCGGCATGCTCGAACACTTCTTCCTGCCAGCGCTTGCGAATGCGCTCCGCCACCAGATAGCCACCGTCCTGCGCGGAGGCCGTCAATACCGCGCAGAATTCTTCGCCTCCCACCCGGCCGACCACATCCTCTTCGCGCAGACAACCGCGAGCGATGTCGGCAAAACGCCGGATCACGCTGTCGCCGAAGGCGTGCCCATAGCTGTCATTGATGCGCTTGAAGTGATCGATGTCGAGCATCAGCAGGGTGAACGGGTGGTGATAGCGCTGCGCACGTTTCAGTTCCCGCGCCGCCGCTTCCAGGAAACAGCGCCGGTTGAGAACGCCCGACAGTGCGTCCGTGGTGGCCAGACGGGCCAGCTCCTGCTGGATCTGCTGGCGCTCGGTCATGTCCAGCACCGCGATCACGATGGCTTCGGTACCGGAAAACTCGACACAGCAGCCACTGAGCTGCGCCTGGACCGTGCCACCATCGCGCCGGCGCATCGGGACCTCAACTCCACGGACATTTTTTTCCTGCAGCACCTGCTCCAGAAATGCATCGCGGGCCTGGTTTTCGCCCCACAACTGCCGGGATTTCAGTTCCTCCGGCGCTGACAACGGCGGCAGGCCAAACTGCTCGAAGGTACTGCAATTGGCGTATAACACCGGATAGGCTGGCGAGCGCTCCAGAATGACCACCGGATACGGCAGGGCATCCAGAATGGTACGCAGCCGCTGCTCGGCGTTCTGCAGCGCCCGTTCCGCCTGGCGCCGATCGGAAATGTCCTGCACGGTGCCGGTTTCCCGCACCGGCACGCGGCCGTCGCCCATGTACACCTGGCCGGACAGGCGAATGTATTTTTCCTTGCCGTCGGAGCAGATCAGGCGGTGGTCGCACTGATAGCGGCCGCCCTGGTGATAGGCTGCCGCGATCACTTCGGTCACTCTCTCCACGTCATCAGGATGTACCAGCCGCTCATAATGGTGGAAGGAACGGTCGTCACCCTGCAGTTCCAGCATCCGGCGCGCCTCCTCCGACCAGAAGGTAACGCCGGATTCAAAATCGCGGCTCCAGCTGCCAACATTGGCAATCCGCTGTGCTTCCTGCAAACGGATCTCGGCCTGCTGCAACCGCTCCTGCCGCTGCGCGGAGCTTTGACGCAGCCGCAGGAAAAGCACGGTGATGACGATCAGCGCCAGCGCCAGCGCACCACACAGAAGCCAGGCGCCCACATCGGCGCCGGTATCGCCCGCTGCCTGTTCATAGAGAATTTCCACCGGCTCAGCGCGGGCGGCCGTGGAAGCCAGCAGCACACTACCCAGCGCGCGCGCCCCGCAAAACAGGGGGCACTTCTGGGCCAGTCGCTGACAATCGTGGGCGGGCAGCAAATTCCGCGCTCCTGCAGAAAAAGATTCGGACAGGGAGAGTATAGACAGCGTGCCGGTTTATTTGCGGCCGGCGCACAGCAGCACTACAACCTTCGCACGTCTCAGGGCATCATAGGTGGCATTGCCTCGACCCTGGATTTGCGAATGCGTAGCCCCGCTGTATTGCTGTTAATGATGAGCCTGTTCGGACCGGGCCTGCTCCAGCACGCCGGGGCGGCGGAGCCGGAACCTTCCGCCAGCCAGACCGCTCCCGCAGCAACACCGGATCCAGCGCCAGCCGTCGCAACACCGCCAGTGGCCGCCCCTGCGGCAGAAGCAGTGCCGGCAACCACCAGCAGCACTGACACGACACTCACCGCCAGCGAGCCTGTCACGCCGGAACCGGTTGTACAGCAATCGCTGGATCTGCTCAGCAGCAGCGTCGCACCCGGCACCTTCCGCACGCTGTACTGGATGCCCGGCCAGTACATTTCCAGCCTGGACACACCAGTGCCGGTGCTGGTCGCGCACGGCAAGGACCCCGGCCCCACCCTCTGCCTCACGGCCGCCATTCACGGCGACGAGATCAATGGCATCGAAATCGTGCGCCGCGTGCTGCATCAGGTGGACCCGGAGGCCCTCAAGGGCACCGTCATCGGCGTACCCATCGTCAATCTGGACGGTTTCCGCCGCGCCACCCGTTACCTCAGCGACCGCCGCGATCTGAACCGCTTCTTCCCCGGCAATCCGGCCGGCAGTTACGCCTCGCGCACCGCCCATTCACTGTTCCAGAACGTGATCCTGAAATGCGATTTTCTGGTGGACATCCACACCGCCTCCTTTTACCGCACCAACCTGCCACAGCTGCGCGGCGACCTTAAAAACAAGACCGCGCTGGAATTCAGCCGGCATTTCGGCGGCATGAGTGTACTGCACAACGCCGGCGCCACCGGCACCCTGCGCCGCGCCGCCAACGACGCGGGCATTCCCTCGCTAACCATGGAAGCCGGCGGGCCCCACGCGCTGGAACAGGAAGCAATTGCCTTCGGGGTGAAGGGTCTGAAAAACGTGATGCACAACCTGAACATGTACCAGACGGTGCGCCTGTGGCGCATTCCGCAGCCGGTGTTCTACCAGTCGATCTGGGTGCGCTCCAAGCAGGGCGGAATCATGCTGTCGAAAGTGGATCTGGATGAGAAAGTGCGGGAGGGACAGTTGCTGGGACGGGTCATTGATCCCATTACCAACACCAGCAGCGACATCGTGTCGCCGATCAACGGAACGATTCTGGGCAAGGCGCTGGATCAGGTCATCAGCCCCGGCTTCGCCACCTTCCACATCGGCGTGGTGGCCACCGAGGAGCAGCTGGAAACGCCCATGCCGGCCACCGCGCCCGATCTGGTGCCGCCGCCTCCGGCCGAGGCATCGCCCGCCACCACTCCGGAAGCGGCGGACGAATATCCCGATACCGAAAGCTGAGTTATTTTGTCAGCAGGAAGTTCACGATCTCGAACAGCTCGTCCGCAGATCCCGCCTGCCGCACGCTGGTGACATAAAGTCCATTCACCAGCAGCGCCGGCACGCCGCTCAGACGGTAACGGGCAAACAGTTCACCGGCTTTCTCCAACTGGCCATTCACTGCATCGGACTTGGCCGCCGCCAGAAATTTCGCACTGTCACCGCCATTGGCTTTCACAAAACCGGCGGCGTCATCCAGATTCGCCAGCGGACGCTGATCCTTGTGAATGTAATCAAACAGCGGCTGCGCCAGCTTGCCGTCCATGCCGATGGCCGCCAGACCATAGTGCACGCGCGCCAGCAATTCGAAACGGGCATTCCAGGTGGCGGGAACCCGGCTGAATTTCACCGCCTCCGGCTTGGTCTTCAGCCACTTCTCCAGCTCCGGTTCCAGATGCGCGCAATGCGGACAGCCGTAGCTGAAAAATTCCACCACCGTGCCGGGAGCCGCCTGGCCGTGTTCCGCGCGGTCGTAATGCACGCCCTCAACAAACCGTTCAACACCGACTGCAAAACCGGTGGCGGAACACACCAGTGCCAGCACACCCAGCACCACTGAGGAAAAGATTTTCATAGCAACCCCTTGTTGGCCCATGGAAAAGGTTCCCAAGAATAGCAGCTGCCGCCCGACGGCGCCTATACTGACAGAACCAGTGCAGCAGGATACCTATGAATCTCACCCGCAAAGCCCAGACCATCGCCCGACGCATCGTCAACAATCGCGGCCACATCCGTGAGGATCTGAGCCTGGCCCTGCGTCACCTGTGGACGCTGCCCTATCTGGCCAGTCCCTGGAGCGCCGAAGCACTCACGCGTTCGGAACTGAATCCGCGCAGCTACAACAACTGGGGCGACGTGATCAATCTCAGCCTGCAGGCGCTGGTTCCGCTGGAACGTCATACCTACAGTCCCGGTACCATCGCCT
>CAZBII010000215.1:0-6974 GCA_964491665.1 uncultured Moraxellaceae bacterium | reverse complement strand
CCGAAACCGGTACCGGCTTCACCGGCACGGCCGATTCGCCCCTGCTGGGCATCCACGAAGGCCGTGCCATCTATCTGCTCTATAACGGCATCCTCAAGGACAAATCCGTGGGCGGTGGCAATGTGCTCACTGGCCCGGTGTTCGATGGGCTGCCCAAGTTCAGCGGTCCGAAAGTGATCTACGCCGCCGCCAGCCGCATGGGTGCCCGCGCCACGCGCGAAGGCATCACCTTCAAGCAAACCCCGTATGCGCTAGAGGTATGACGGTGAATCAGGATCGCAAAGTCATCATCATTGCCGGCCCGAACGGAGCGGGTAAAACTACTTTTGCACGCGAGTTTTTACCAAACGAAGCGGCCTGCCCCGTGTTTGTGAATGCTGATCTGATTGCCGCCGGGCTGGCACCCTTTGCGCCGGAAACAGCCGCAGTACAAGCTGGACGCCTGATGCTCGCGGAGCTGGAGCGGCATTTTCTGGCCGGGCAGAGTTTTGCGTTTGAGACCACGCTCTCCGGGCGCGGATATTTGCGCCACATTAAGCGTTGGCAGGTGGCCGGTTACCGGGTTGAGCTGATCTTTTTACGCCTGACCAGCGCCGATGAAGCTGTGGCTCGTGTAGCACAGCGTGTCAAGCAAGGGGGGCATGACATCCCGGAAGCGGTGATCCGTCGCCGCTTTGATGCAGGCTTGGAAAATCTGACCCGTTTTTACGCACCTGCAGTTGATATTTGGGCCTTGTATGACAACTCTGGTGACTTGCCACAACTGCTGGACTGGAGCGAAACATGAAGAACACTAAGCCGATTGAAACGGCGGTCAACGCCGACTTGCGTGGCTCATGGCAGGCATTGCAGCGCGCTGCCCAGAGCGCTCGACGCATTGCGGCCCAGACAGGTACCGCAGTGGTTGTAATGCGCAATGGCGCCCTGGAATATCTCTATCCACAATCTGAATTGATGACGAACCGCGTGCAGGAATCTGCTGCTGAGTATGGAAAACCAGAATGAACGCATTCGCACCCAAGAACTATCAGCAACAAGTGCTCGACAGCGTAGAGACCTACTTCAAAGCGTGTCACGACCTGCCTTCACCCTCGATTGCATTCACTGCCACAACCGAGCACCTGTGGGGGCGTGGCAATCCTTACAATCCGTTGTCCGGCTTTCCGGCAGACATGCCCTATTTCTGTCTGCGCGTACCCACCGGCGGCGGCAAAACCTGGCTGGCCGCCAAAAGTGTGGGACTGGTCAACACGCATCTTCTGCGTAGTGAGCACAGCGTGGTCTTGTGGCTAGTGCCCAGCAAACCGATCAGAGAGCAGACCCTCAAAGCGTTGAGAGACAGGAACCATCCTTACCACGCGGCGCTACGTGAAGCCGGCCCCATCTCTGTGATGGATCTGGAAGAAGCAAAGAGCGTAAGCCGGGCGACGCTCGACACCTCGACCACCATTATCGTTGCCACTCGACAGGCATTTCAGGTAGAGGATGAGGAATGTCGCAAGGTATACCAGAGTAGCGGTGCGCTGATGCATCATTTCGACAACCTCTCGCCCATTCAACGGGATGAGTTGCTGAAAGAAGGCGCGGGCAATGAGCAAACCACGCCCTACTCTCTGGCAAACGTTCTGCGTTTGCGGCGCCCGTTTGTTGTAGTAGACGAGGCACACAACAGCCGCACTGAGCTGGCATTCGATATGCTGGCGCGTTTTCGCCCCAGTGGCGTAATGGAACTGACTGCCACGCCTGATCTGGAGAGAACGCCCAGCAACGTGCTGCACAGTGTCTCTGCCGCCGAACTGAAGGCGGAGGAAATGATCAAGCTGCCTGTAGTGTTGGAAACCGAGCCCAATTGGCAGCAATGTCTGGCAGACGCCATCGGGCGAAGAGACGCCTTGCATAAACTGGCCGACGAAGACCGCCGCTCCGGCGCACCGTATCTACGCCCGCTCGTGCTGATTCAGTCGGAGCCACGCCGCGCAGGAGTAGAAACGCTGGATTTCGAGAAGGTGCGCAACGAACTGATCACCAATCATGGCATTCCAGCCAATGAGATTGTCGTGGCCACCGGCGAAGAAAAAGGATTGGAGCTGATCGATGAAAACTACAAGCTGGGCATTGCAGACCCCAACTGCCCAGTAAAGTTTGTCATCACTCAAAAGGCGTTGGCGGAAGGCTGGGATTGCCCGTTTGCCTATATTCTGGTGAGCATGGCATCACTGTCATCGGCCACTGCGGTTGAGCAGTTGCTGGGGCGCGTGTTGCGGCAGCCCAACGCTGCTCATCGACAGTCCCAGGCTTTGAATCAATCTTATGCATTTGTTGTTTCACGCAACTTTGCTGAAACAGCAAACACCTTGCGTGATCGCTTGGTTGCAGGGGCTGGCTTTGAGCGACGCGAAGTCACCGAGTTCGTTACTGCTGCCAAGCCCGCACAAGCGCGCTTGGATCTGGAAGGCACACGAGCAGTATTTACGCCCGTTACTGTCAGCCTGCCGGAGAAGCCCGATCTGAAAAACCTGCCCAAGCCAGTACGCGACAAAGTGAACTGGGATGGCAAGCTCAACAATCTGACTATTAAAGCACCCCTTACCAAAGATGAAGCAGAAACCCTCAAGACCTCGGTGACGTCAGAATCGGCGGCGACGGCTATCGAAGAAGCAGCCGAGGTCAGCCGGACCACTGCAATAGAGTTTTTCCAAACCCCCGCCGAGTTGGGCGAGCGTTTTCGCATACCACAATTAGCGTTACGCGTGCAGGGCGAGCTGACACTGTTCGACGACCCTGAAGTACTGGAATACCCATGGGATCTTTCTCCCTACGGAGCAGCGCCTACCGCAGATGATCTCAAGGTGTTGGGCGCAGCTTTGAAAGTGTCGGAAGGTGGCGTAATCGACGTCACCGATACCGGGCATGTCTACTCACGTTTTTTGCCCGATCTTCAACGCGATCTTGGCCTTGTTTATGTGCCTGAGAATTGGGATGAAGTTCGTCTTGCCACTTGGCTATGCCGCAACTTGCCCGAGTCATCAGTGACCCATGCAAGCAAACAGGCCTTTGTCGCTGCCTGGCTGGCTGACTTGCTGCGTCGCGACGGCTTCACGCTGGCACGCGTGAATCTGCAGAAGTTTTTGATCCGCAATCTGCTAGAGATGCGCATTCGCGAACTACGCAAGCAGGCTGTGCAGCAGGCATACCAGCAGACATTGTTTGCCGATGATGCAGCTTCTCGGGTTGCGGTAAGCGATCAATACACTTTCGAGTTTCATGCGCAAGCCTATGCACCAAGTCGCGATTATGATTGGCGATTTGGCCATTTCGATTTCCGCAAACATTTCTATGGACGTATCGGTGACTTCGACAGTAAAGAAGAGTTCGAATGCGCATGCACGCTGGATAAATGGGCACAACAGGGGCGTATCCAGTTCTGGGTGCGCAACCTCGTCCGACGCGAGGGCAGTTCTTTCTTTCTGCAGAAAGCAGATGGACGTTTTTATCCTGATTTCTTGTGTCAACTGCCGGGACCTAATGGCCAACCCGGGCCAGTTCTAGCCGTTGAGTACAAGGGAGCTGACCGCTGGACTGCAGCTGAAGACGACCGCTTGATAGGAGGTCTTTGGGCCAATATGTCAAACGGGCGTTGTCGATTCGTCATGGTCAAGGACCGGCGCTGGGAATGGATTGAAGAACATTTAAACGTTCAGAATCCGTAGATACCTTTCGACCATTTCTTGCAGGGTGAGGCAGTTCGTTGATGGATTCCAATGACTGCTTCACCTAACCAGGCTTAATTCATCGCATCAGTTTGCCAACAGCGCTCGTCGCAATTTATGTGACAAATTCCCATCCCTACCCCCTTCACCCACCCACCCCGCCCCGCTAAAATCCCTCCGCCTTCGCGGCCGCTCTCACCGGCGCACGGCAATCTCCACTCTCAAAATTCACCACCCAACATTCCCAACACTGCAAGGAACGCACTATGAATCCATCACAGGAAATGGCCGCCTGTCGTGCGGCGCTCGACGCCATCGCCACGGACGCCGTCAGGGGTCCGAACATGCCGGTACACAATTTCATTCAGGAAGCCGAGGATCTGCACCACTGGTGCCAGAAGGATAAGGACAGCCTGACCGGCGCGGGTCTGGACTGGAACTGGGTTGAGGAACTGCCGCTGCGCGCGCGGGTGCTGCGCGAGGCGGCGTCCAACTGGTTTCGCGAGCGCCACAACCGCGAACAGGCCGAGCAGGAATGGAATCAGGCGTCGCCCCGCGCCTATGAGCACCGCGACCGCCTGCTGCGCGCCATGCGTTACGCCTACCGCAACGACGCCAGCCTGCTCAAGCGTGTCGCCGAAATCGCCGCCGGCAGCGGCCACGCCGACATGATCCAGGACCTGAGCGACATCGCCCTGCTGGGTCAGACCAACCCCGCGCCGCTGCAGGCCATCAAACTGGATCTGGCGGAGCTGGACACCGCCGCCACGCTGTCGGCGCAGATGGGCCAGCTGCTGGCGCAGGTCAACGGCGACCGTCTGGAGAACAGCTCCGCCAAGGATGTGCGCGACCGCGCCTTTGTCTGGCTGAAGCAGGCGGTGGATGAGGTACGGGCCTGTGGCCAGTATGTGTTCTTCGACAATGCCGAGCGCCGCGTCGGCTATGCCAGCCAGTATTTCCGCGCCCGCAAACCCGCCGCCGACACCGCCGAAGCTGCTCCTGCCCCGACAACAGCGGCCCCTGAACCCGCCCTGTAATCTCCCGACCGGCCCGGAGGCATTCCCGGGCCGGTTTTTGCTCTTCCCTGCGTCATAAATCCACGTCCGTACCGCCGGAAATCATCTCTGTAAGCCCCAAAACGCTTTCCGTACCGCCCAAAACCACGTCTGTAACGCCGGAAATGGTGTCCTGCGCGGTGGCGGAGGCTTTTCTGGGGCGTCGAAACATGGTTCTGGGGGGATAAAACGCTGTTCTGGGGGAATCAAACGCTCTCTGTAAGGGGAAAAACGCTCTCTGTAAGGGCTAGAACGCAGTCTGCAAGCGGAGCAGCGCCGCCCTGGGGGCCGGTCAGGCCGGCCTGCCATAAAAAAACCCGGCACCAGGGCCGGGTTTCCTTGCACGGGAGTGACGTCGTCCGGTTACTGCGCGGCAGGCCGGAAGAATGACAGATGCCGCTGATTCCCCGTCCCCAGCTGACCGGCACACCAGTGGGTCTGCGCGTAGAAGTCGCCGCTGTCCTGCAGCACGATGTCCGCCACGTCGCAGGCACCGGGCGTGTATTCCAGGATCGACAGCAGGTTGCCGGTGGCCGGCACCCACAGATACAGCGGCGAATAGGTGGTTTCGGCAAAGCGCGCCTGGGTCTGGCCGGTCAGGTAATCCAGCAGGTAGTACTGCACCGTGGTCTTTTCGCGCAGTGCGGTTTGCAGGGTGGGCGGTGTGGTTGAATCGTCCACCCACGCGCCGCTTTTGGATTCCGACGACAACGCAGCAACCAGCACCCGCCCGTTGCGTTCGCGGTAATTCAGCAATACCGACTTTTTCGGCGCTGGCGCTTCCCACAGCGTATTGCCGGCCACATCCAGTTTGCGCAGTTTAAGTCCCGTCAGCGGCGCCTCCATCATCAGGTAGTGGCCGTCAGCCGTCGGCACCACCTCGCCGGACGAACGCAAGGTCTGCTGCCAGTTCAGTTCCGGCACATCGCTGATGTGTTTGAGTGTGGTCACGCCATTCGCATAGTCCGTCGCCCACAGGCCGAGCGTATCGGCGTAGCTCAGGGTGGAGGAACCCAGCTCTGGCACTTCCGTCACTGCTCCCTCACTCACATGAAAGGCACGGTTCACATTGGGCGAACTCAAATACTGGGTCTGGATGTAGAAATCATCCGCGCCGCGCACGGGCAGCAGACGGTTGTAGAAAGGCAGCGAGTTGTCGCTGTGCTCCATCACCACAGTGTCGCCCTCCAGTACCAGCAGCCGGGCGTGGGAAGTGGCATAGGTAAACTCGCCGGCATAATCCCCGCCCACCAGCACCAGCTGCCCGTTGTCGAGCAGGGCCGATTCGCGGATGCCAAAGTGATGGTCCTGCGGGAGCGAGGGAATGTCCGGCAGCGCGGCAATGGTCATTGATTCCAGATCAACCCGCACGGAATGGGCGTAGGTATCGTCGAGCCAGTAGAACTCGGTGTCAGAAATGAACAGCGGCTTCTGGGCATCGCCGCCAAAAGATCGCAGCAGCGGGTGAAAGAACTCCTGCTGCTGCACGCGCTCGCCAGCGGCGTTATAGGTGTCCGCCACCAGCGTGTTGGCATCGCGGTGATACACCACCCGCACCGAGCCGTCCGGCAGTTCGCGCATCGCAGAGGGCAGGCCCCTGGGAAAGCGTTCGGCCACAGTAAAAGTGACGCCCCACAGGGCAGGCAGATACTTGACGCCACAGGCCACCAGCAGAAGCGCGGCAGCCGTGATCAACAACGTTCGTTTCTTGAGGTTTGACATGATTCATTCCCTTGATGATGTGAAGTGCTGATTGGTCCCGGCCACTGGTTTGCCGGGCCGAACCGCCATCAGAGCTGGATGGTCAGGTTGGCCGTTCTGCAGGTCAGCGTGCACGTTCCATCGTGCGGTCCTGCATGGTGCGGTCCTGCATGATCCCCGGGCGCCTGCAGGTTAGTGCAGGACAGGGTCTGCGATCAAGACATGATCAGGCGTTGCCTTGATTGCCGCAGCAACACCTCAAACTGCTCCGCCGGCACCGGCTTGCTGAACAGGTAGCCCTGATAGGCATCGCAGTGCATGGTCTGCAGCCAGTCCAGCTGCTCGGGGGTTTCCACGCCTTCGGCCTGTACTTCCAGCTTCAGCGCCTGCGCCATCGAGATGATCGCGTGCACGATTTCCCGGTTCTTTTTCTCCTGCATGTCCATCACAAAGCCGCGATCGATCTTGAGCTTGTCGATGGGGAAACGTTTCAGATACGCCAGCGAGG
>CAZBII010000214.1:0-7049 GCA_964491665.1 uncultured Moraxellaceae bacterium | reverse complement strand
GGCAGGATGTCGATCAGGTGGCGGCGCTCAAGAATCAGGTAGGCCTCGCGCACTGACCCGCGGCTGACATTCAGTTCACCCGCCACACGCAGTTCCTGGATGCGCTCACCGGGTTTCAGTTCACCGGTAATGATCATCTCGCCCAGGTGGCGCGCAATCTGCTCGGAAAGGCTATCGGGTGCTTTGAAGGTCATGGTGGAACTGCTTGCCAGGTGAATGGACGGACGACACGGGGCGGACTGTGGCAGCTTGCCGAACGATTCCGCCCTTTTTTGCCGCGCATGATAAAGGATCACGGCAGGTTTGTCCCACCCACTGACCGCAGGTCATGCCCCCGCCAATGCAGGGGGCACTGAGGCATCACGGCTGGGGAGCAGGTGAATCGGCTGGCGTACCGGCAGGTTTGACCGGATGGCCGGCCTGCTCGATGGCGTGCTTCACTTCCGGCGGCATGTACTTTTCATCGTGCTTGGCCAGCACTTCCTCGGCTTCCACCAGGTTCTGCTCCACCAGCCGGCCATTGGCGATGATGCCCTGCCCCTCGCGGAACAGGTCCGGCAGGATGCCGCTGTAGCGCACGCGGATGGTCTGGGCGTTGTCGGTGATGTCGAAGGTGACGGCCAGTCCGTCGCCCCGCTGCAGGGAGCCCACCACCACCAGCCCGCCGACGCGAATGCGCTTGTGCAGCGGCGCCTCGCCGGCCACCACCTGCGACGGGGTGTAGAACAGGTTGATGTTTTCGCGCATGGCATAGGTCATCAGGCCCACTGCCAGCCCCACGGCCACCAGCCCGCCCAGAACGATCACCAGCTTCTGCTTGCGTTTGGGATTCATGATTCCAGTTTCTCCCGTTTGATCTTGCGTTTGATGTCGGTCTGCAGCGTGCGCCGGCGCAGGATGGGTGCGGCGATGTTGGCGACAATTACCAGCAGTGAAATGCCATAGGCGGCCCACACGTAGGGACCATGCTTGCCCATGGCGATGAAGTCGGCGAAATTTTCGAAGGCCATTGTGTTATTCCCCCACCAGTTGCCGTACCCAGGCGCTGCGCTGCTCCCGCTGCAGGATCTCGCAGCGGGTGGCCAGGATCAGCAGCACGGCGAACAGAAAATAGAAACCGAAGATGCACAGCAGCAGCGGAATCAGCATGTCGGGCGCCATGGACGAACTGGTCATCTTGATGGACGCCGGCTGGTGCAATGTGTTCCACCACTCCACCGAATATTTGATGATGGGAATGTTCACCGCGCCGACGATGCTGAGCACGGCGGTGGCACGGGCGGCGGACTGGGCATTTTCAATCGCCATGTTCAGCGCCATGACGCCAATGTAGAGAAACAGCAGGATCAGCATGGACGTCAGGCGCGCGTCCCACACCCACCATGTGCCCCAGGTGGGCTTGCCCCAGATGGCACCGGTCACCAGACACAGGAAGGCGAACGAGGCACCGATCGGTGCAATCGAGCGCGCCACCATTTCCGCCATTTTCATGCGCCACACCAGCACGATCACGCCGGCCACCGCCATCATCACATAGCCGCCCATGGCCAGACTGGCCGCCGGCACGTGGATGTACATGATGCGGTAGCTGTTGCCCTGCAGGTAATCCGGTGGTGCGAATGCGAGTCCCCAGACGATGCCGGGAATGATCAGCAGCACGGCACCGGCGATCAGCCACGGCAGCATTTTGCCCGTCAGATCATAGAAATAACGCGGCGAGCCAAACTGGTGATAAAGACGCTTGATGGTGGCGAACACGTGGGTCCTCAATGAAATCGCAAAAAGTTATCCGTTCAGGCTGATGCGCAGGCCGGCGGCGATGGCGACCGGCGCGAACGCCAGCGCCAGTACCAGGAAAGCGCCCAGAATGGCCAGCTGGCCACTGTACCCCATGGACATCGCAGCGGCCTGCACGGCTCCGGTGCCGAAAATCAGCACGGGCACATACAGCGGCAGCGCAATGATCGCCACCAGCACTCCACCCTTGCGCAAGCCGACCGTGAGCGCGGCACCGATGGCGCTGATCATGCTCAGTACCGGCGTACCCAGCAGCAGGCTCAGCACCGTGACCTGCAGGGTTTCGGCATCCATGAACAGCATCACGCCCAGCACCGGCGACACCAGAATCAGCGGCAGCGCGGTGACCAGCCAGTGCGCGATGATCTTGCCCAGCACCAGCACGAACAGCGGCTGCGGGCTGAGCAGCGCCAGTTCCAGCGAGCCGTCGTCGAAATCCTGGCGGAACAGGCTGTCCACCGACAGCAGGGTCGATAGCAGCGCGGCGATCCAGATCACGCCGGGTGCGATTTTTTGCAGGGTGGACGCCTCGGGGCCAATACCCAGGGGAAACATGGCCACCACCATGATGAAGAAAAACAACGGATTGACCAGATCACTGCGCTGGCGAAACGCGACAACAAGATCGCGCCGCAACATGGCTTTCAGACCCTGCAGCAAAGACGGCGGGGTCAGTTCAGTCGCCATTGGCCACCTCCCAGCCCCAGCTGCAGTTTGCGCAGGCCGGGCAATTCCAGCGCGTGATGGGTGGTGAGCAGCACACTGCCCCCGTGCGCCGCATGCTGCTGGATCAGGGTTTCCAGCTCGGCCACGCCCTTGCGATCAATCGCGGTGAACGGTTCGTCCAGCACCCACAGCCGGGCCTGCTCCACCTGCAACCGCGCCAGCGCCACGCGCCGTTTCTGCCCGGCTGACAGCGCATACACCGGCACATCCTCGTAACTGGCCAGCCCCACTTTTTCCAGCGCGGAATCAATGCTCGCGTCCAGCGCGGAATGGCTGCCGGCCACGCCTTTCAGCTGCAGGATCCAGCGCAGGTTTTCACGGGGGGAAAGCGATGTCTTGATGCCGGTGAGATGGCCGAAATAGAGGTGTTCCTGGCGGAACTGGTCGTGGTTGCGATGACGGGGCTGGCCGCGCCAGAACAGCTCGCCCTCGAAGTCGTCGGACAGGCCGCAGAGGATGCGGATCAGGGTGGTTTTGCCGCTGCCATTGGGGCCTTCGATCTGCAGGATGTCGCCGCCATGGAGGTCGAACGACAGATCGCGGATGAGCATCCGGTCGTCGCGTTCGCAGGAGAGTTGTCTGGCTTGCAGCAGTAGTTCCGACACCCGGTTTGGCCTAACAGCATTTGGTTGAAAGGCGGACATTATAACGAATCGCACCGGAATGCACCCCTGCCGCCACGCTTTGTTGGCTGGACGGTTTGCAGTGCACCGGAGTCCGTCACTACACTGCCGCTTCCTTTCCTGTCGGGCTGCGAATCGTTCCATGGATATTGATGTTGTTCACCTGGCTGCGCTGGTGGTGTCAGGCATTGCAGCGGGTTTTATCAATACACTGGCGGGCGGCGGCTCGCTGTTTACCCTGCCGGCACTGATGCTGCTGGGCATGCCGGCGGACGTGGCCAACGGCACCAACCGCATCGGCGTGTTCCTGCAGTCGGTGGCGGGTGTGTGGGGTTACCGTCGCCACGGCAAGCTGGAGCAGGCGGCTCTGCTGCCGATACTGATTCCCAGTGTGCTGGGGGCGCTGATCGGGTCGCTGGTGGCGTCGTACATTCCGCCGGCGATTCTCAAACCCGCACTGCTGGGCACCATGATGGCGATGATGCTGCTGGTGCTGCTGCGGCCCTCCACTTTTCCCGCACCCGGTGAGACCACGCTGACGCTGAAGGAAAAGCCGGTCGCCTGGATCTGGCTGTTCGTCGCCGGACTGTATGGCGGGTTCGTGCAGGCGGGTGTGGGTTTTCTGCTGCTGACCGTGCTGGCGGGCCTGCTGCGTTACGATCTGGTGCGCGCCAATGCGCTGAAAATGGCCTGCACTGTGGTGTTCGGTCTGCTGCCGCTGCTGGTCTTCATCGTGCGCGGTCAGGTGCTGTGGCTGCCGGGACTGATTGTGGGGGTGAGCACCATCGTCGGCGTGCAGCTGAGTGTGAAATTTGCCGTGACGGCGCACCAGAATACGCTGAAATGGATTTTCCTCGGCATGGGCATGGTGGTGTGCGTGGCGGCGCTGCTGAAATAGCGGATGTCCTATACTGGGGACATGATCGACATTCCCCATGGTTCGCCCCCTGCTCCACCTGCATCCACCGCAACGTCTGCCACTGTGGCAACGTCGGCGGCGGATCTGGCTGCCAGCACGGTGGCCGAATCGGTGGAAGCCGTGGTGGTGGAAGTGAAGGCGCGCCAGGCCAGCGGCAATCTGGAAAAACCGGCCTGGGATATTGTGCTGAAACTGACGCCGTCCGGCACTGCCGCGCCCTCGGGGCAAACGGCTGCAGTTCCGCCGCCTGCCACCCAGCCGTTGCCAGCACAGCCTGTTCCCACGGCCACCGGTACGCCTCCCAATGCGGCTACCCCACTCACCAGCCTGACCCCCGATTCCCTGCGCGCACTGCAAAGTGGACAGACGCTGCTGGTGCGCACGCTGGCGGAATTTCCGTTGCCGCTCAACACGCGACTGCTGGTGAATGCTTCCAGTCAGCAGGGCATTCGCATCCAGCAGCTGCCGGTCATTGAATCGCCCGTGCGCGCGCAATTTATCGCGCTGCTGAAACAGTGGGCGCCGCAGCAGCAAGGCCTGCAGCCGCTGCTGGCGAACGTGCAGAATCTGCTGAATACCACCGCCGGCAGTGCCCTGCCCGCACCCGTGCAGACTGCGCTGCAACAACTGCTGCAAACCCTGCCGCGCACTGACCAGATCACGCAACCGGGACAGATGCAGGCGGTGGTGGAAAACAGTGGTCTGCTGCTGGAAGCGAAGCTCGCGCGCCTGCTTGCGCAGCTGCAAAAAGGGTCCGCTGAAACGCCGGATGCGATGCCGGAGAAAAATCCAGCCACCACCGCCGGCAGCACGGCGGCTGGCAATGCACTGGCAGGACTTGCCCGCAGCGTGCGCGAAACCCTGCAACGCTTTGCACCGGACTCGCGTGACACAGACAACGTGACCACCAGCGCAACGACATCGCCGCGCATGGACAGTACGAAACTGGAAACCACGCTGGGACAGGATCTGAAACTGGCGCTGCAACGGCTGGAAAGCGCCTTGAAAGAGGCGCAGGTCCACGCGGGCAAAGCCACGCCGGACCTACCAGCGGCAAGCTCGGATGCCGCCTCTGCCGGCAGCGGGAGAACCGCTGCGTCCGCTATCGCTGCCGGCGGTGCTGCACTGCCGGCAGACGCCGGTCTGCCCGAACCCGACGCACTGCCCGGCAAGACCGGCGCTGCACCGGCCAACGCTCCCAGCAGCACCGAAACGCCGGAGCAGCAACTGGCGAAACTGCTGGCACGCAATACCCGTCATGGCGCCACAACGCTTCCCGCTTCAACCAGTGAGCGCCCGGTACAACACCACGCCCTGCAACATTACGCCGTGGCGGCAAAGGAACTGCGCAGCGATGCCACACGACTCACCAGTGCCGAAACCCTGCTGCCGCCGCTGCCCGGACAGGTTCTGGTGCAGGCGCAACCGCGCAGCCGTCCTTCATTGAAAGGTGACGAAATGGCGGACGCCATCGTCAACATTCTTCTCAAGCAGGTGCGCGGCTCGCTGGCCCGCATGACCCTGCATCAACTCACCAGCACCGCCCACAAACAGGATTCCGCCGCACAACCCACTATCAGTTTTGACATTCCCTTCCTGCATGGTGGCCAGGTGGATGTGTTCCAGTTCCGCATTGAGGAAGAAAAGAATTCCGCACCGGACAGCAGCAAGGAAAAACAGCTCGGCAAACGCTGGCAGGTACAACTGGGATTCGACATTGAAGGGCTGGGCCCAATGTTCTGCCAGCTGAGTCTGGTGGGCAATTCGATGGCCGTGACCTTCTGGGCTGCATGGGAACAGACACTGGAACAGACCCGCGCCCATTTCACTTTTCTGGAGCAGTCACTGACCGGCATGGGTATTCATGTGGAAAAAATGCAGGGGCATCTGGGCATGCCGGAAAACGATCGCACGGGCGTGCGTAACCAGTTGGTGGACATCAAGACATGAATCACGAATCTCCCACCAAAGCGGTTGCTCTTACTTACGACGGCAAGCGCGCGCCGGTGGTCAGCGCGTCCGGCACATCCGAACTGGCGGAAGAAATCCTGCGCATTGCGCGGGAACATGAAGTGCCGATTTATGAAAATGCCGAGCTGGTGGATATTCTGGCGCGACTGGAAGTGGGCGATGAAATTCCGGAACTGCTGTATCGGGCGATTGCCGAGATCATTGCCTTTGTCTACATGCTGAAGGGCAGGACGCCGGAAGGATTCAGATCCAGCACGAACGAAATTCCCCTGCTGGAGCATCAGCGGTCGCCGGGCTGAACGCTGATTATTGCGCTCGCAAAAAACGTCCATAAAAATCCTGCCCATAAAAAAAGGCCACTCAAACTCCGAGTGGCCTTTGCGTTGCGAGCACTGCATAATCTCGCGCGGACCTCAAACCAGATACTGTCTAACCTGCAACTCAAACCAGACTGCACAAAATCAAACTACAACATCGACACTGCACAATTTTCTTCAACCACGCTTACTGAATGGCGCTGGTTGCCTGCACGCTGCGTCCGGCCAGTTTCAACTCGACCGGGAAATCCGCAGCCATCCACGAGTAAAAACCTTCGCGGAAGTAATACACATTGGTGTAACCCCAGTTGGACGCAAAGAAGCTGGCCATGGCACTGCGCGCTTCCAGCGGACTGTTGGTGTAAAACACGATAGGCGTCTTGCGATCGAGTTCCTTGGAAATGTACAGCACTGCGAACTCGCTGGCATTGAAGTCCAGATTCACCGAACCTTCGATGTGCCCGAGGCTCCAGGCCTGCGGATCACGCACGTCAATGAACACCGCTCCTTCATCGAACAGGTTTTTGGCCTGTTCCAGCGTCACGGTTTTAGCACCGATCACGTTGTCCGGGGCTTCGGCTGCCTGCAATGAAACCGGCAGAAGAAGAACGGCGAAGAGGCTGACTGCACGTACAAACGACATCATCACACACACCCTGACACAGCGACTGGTTACGATTTCAGTATAGGTGGACG
>CAZBII010000213.1:0-7178 GCA_964491665.1 uncultured Moraxellaceae bacterium | reverse complement strand
CCGGCAGCAGCATGCGGTTCAGCCAGCTGTGGATGATGCCGTCGCCCGGACGCAGCGACACGCCGCCACGGTTCATGATGAAGTCGGGCAGGGTGTGCTGCATTTCCACGTCAACCGGCTTGGGGTAAGCAGCGGTGTGACAGAAGGACTGCATCACCAGATCCGCCGAGAAGCCCAGACACGCCAGATCTTTCAGTTCGTCGCGGGTCATCGGGCCAGTGGTGTCCTGGGAGCCGACGGTGGTCATCTTGGGTTCGCAGTATTCGCCGGGGCGCACGCCTTTCACGCCGCAGGCCTTGCCCACCATTTTCTGTGCCAGGGTGAAGCCCTTGTCGCTCTTCACCACGCCAGCGGGCGAACGGAACAGGGTGGATGCACCCAGGCCCAGATGCTCGCGCGCCTTGCTGGTCAGGCTGCGGCCGATGATCAGGTTGATACGGCCACCGGCGCGCACTTCATCCAGAATCACGTCGGATTTCAGTTCGAAAGTGGAGATCACCTGGTCGGTGCCATGCTTGCAGATCTTGCCTTCGTACGGGTAGATGTCGACCACGTCGCCCATGTTCAGGTTGGACACGTCGGTCTCGAACGGCAGGGCGCCAGCGTCTTCCATGGTGTTGTAGAAAATCGGAGCGATCTTGCCGCCGATGCAGATACCGCCCTGGCGCTTGTTCGGCACGAACGGAATGTCGTCGCCGGTGAACCAGAGTACCGAGTTGGTAGCGGATTTACGGGAAGAACCGGTGCCCACCACGTCGCCCACATAGGCAACGGTGTGCCCTTTGGCTTTCAGGGCTTCCAGCTGCTTGATCGGGCCGATTTCACCCTGCTTCTCCGGGTTGATGCCTTCGCGGGCGTTTTTCAGCATGGCGTTGGCGTGCAGCGGGATATCCGGGCGGCTCCACGCATCCTGTGCCGGGGACAGGTCGTCAGTGTTGGTTTCGCCGGTCACCTTGAACACGGTGACGGTGATTTTCTTCGCCACTTCCGGCTGGCTGGTGAACCACTCGGCGTTGGCCCAGGATTCGAGCACGGCTTTCGCGTTGGCGTTGGTCTTGGCCTTTTCCACCACATCGTGGAAAGAATCGAAAATCAGCAGGGTGTGGGAGAGACCCTTGGCGGCGATCTTGCCGACCGCGGCGTCATCCAGCAGATCGATCAGCGGGTCGACGTTGTAGCCGCCCAGCATGGTGCCCAGCAGTTCGGTGGCCTTTTCGCGGCTGATCAGCGGCGACTTGGCTGTGCCCTTGGCGACGGCCGCCAGGAAACCGGCCTTCACATACGCAGCCTGATCCACACCGGCAGGAACACGGTAGGTAATCAGGTCAACGAGAAACTGTTCTTCACCGGCGGGAGGATTCTTCAGTAGCTCGACCAGATCGGCGGTCTGCTTTTCGTCCAGTGGTTTGGGGGGGATGCCTTGGGCGGCACGTTCGGCGACATGTTTACGATAGGCTTCGAGCACGATGGAACCTCTCTACAAGGTAAAAATGTGACATCAGTGTAACTGCATGCGGTGTGCTGAGGTGGCGCCCCGTCTGCAAAAAATGGCTTTGCAGGACGTCCCTTGGAAGACAGCCGTCAGCGGCGATACCGAAATTTTGGGCGGCGGAAATTATATCAGACAGGTGACCGCAATGCAGCAGCCAGCGCCGCCATCGGCGCGTCCAGCGGTGCGGGCAAGTCCCTGAAAGCAATCCCGATTGTCTTGCAGGGAATGAGGCGGGCGGAAATGGTGCGTGACCGGCAGGTCTTCAGTAGGGGCGGGGCTCGCCATTGGGGCGTTTGTTGAAGCGCTTGTATTCCCACTGGTACTGCTCCGGCGCCATCAGAATCAGCTTCTCGATGGTGCGGTTCATGGCAGCTGCCGATTTTTCCATGTCCTCGTCGTAGATGCCAGGGTCTGATTCCGTGCAGACGATACGGAAGGTCTTGCCGTCCGGATTGCGCAGACAGGCATAACCCACTGCAACTGACCCGGTCTTGTGGATCAGGCGTGACACCAGCAGCGGCGTCAGGGCGGTCTTGCCAAAGAAAGGTACAAAGGCGCCACTTTTCAGGCTGGGTTGCTGGTCGGGCAGAATGCCGGTAAGGCCGCCATTGGTCAGAAACGTGTGCAGCCTCACCACACCGCTCTTGTCCGCTGGCACAAACTCGCCGTCCATGTGCGTGCGCGCCTTGAAAATCAGCGCATCCAGCTTGGGCGACGCTACCGGCGCATACATGGCCATGAACGGATAGGCGGAGGAAATGTAGTAATTGGCGATTTCCCAGTTGCCCAAGTGAGGGACGATCAGAACCACGCCGCGTTTTTGCGCCAGCGCATCCCGGATCAGATGCTCGCCTTCCACCGAAGTAATGTAGCGCGTGACCTCTTTTGCCGGCTTGGTCCAGGCGGCGCCGGCTTCCAATACCGTCTGGAAGGTTTCGATCAGCGATTCCCGCGCCAGTTTCAAGCGCTCCGTTTCGGGCATGTCGGGAAAGCAGATTTCCAGATTGATCAGCGTGACACGCCGGGCCGACTTGGCGAACCACCACGCGCAGTGCCCCAGCAGGCGCCCGAGTTTGCCCACCACCGGCAGGGGCAGCAGGCCCAGAATTTTAAGAATGCCAACGATCAGGGTGCCTTTGATATCCACGCCCACGGGGTCCTGTTCCAGTTAAACCGGTGGAAGAATAGGGGAAAAATCGCCATGTCTCTATGGAAACCGTATAATCCGCGGCCGTGAATTCGTAACCTTTGGTAAAAGCATGGCAGAGCTTGGCGAAGTAAAGGCGTTCCTGGGGTGCGCGACACCGGCTGCATGGCTGGAGCGCGCGCTGGCGCATCTGGACATCCTGCTGATCGATCACGCCCATTGTGAAAAAAAAGCGGCATCCACCGCGCTGAACCTGCTGTTCCGCTACGTCGACAAGCGCAATCTGCTGTTCAAGCTGTCGCAACTGGCGCGGGAGGAAATGCTGCATTTCGAGCAGGTGCTGGAAATGATGGAGCGCCATCAGGTTGCATACGGCCACCTGTCACCTGCCCGCTATGCCCAGGGCCTGCGCAAGCACATCCGCGATCGCGAGCCGGAAAAACTGGTGGATACCCTGATCATCGGTGCCTTTATTGAGGCCCGTTCCTGCGAGCGCTTTGACGCGCTGGCGCCTCTGTTACTCGCCAATTCCGCCACGGAAGACATCGGCAAGTACTACGTGTTTCTGCTGAAATCCGAAAGCCGGCATTACGAGGATTATCTCGATCTGGCGCAGGAATATTCTCCGCAGCCGATCGATGAGCGTGTTGCCTTTTTTCGTGAAATCGAGCGCGAACTGATTGAATCACCGGACAGCGAGTTTCGCTTTCACAGCGGTGTTCCCGCTTTCTGATCAGGCGGGTTCGAAAGGGAAGGGGAGCAGTTGCAGCGTGGTCGTATCGGCCAGCAGATACCAGCCCTGCTGATACCAGTCGCCGAGAACAATTCTGTGTCCGGTTCTGCCGTCAAGCATCACATCATGAAGCGCAGGCCGGTGTGTGTGGCCATGAATCAGCAGATCCACATCGAGCTGCTCCATGACCCCCGCCACTTCCGCTGGCGTCACATCCATTATCATGTCCTGTTTCTGCTGCGCGCTCTGCTGACTTTTTTCGCGCAGCGCCCGGCCGATCGCAATGCGCTCCGGCAGAGGCTTGGCCAGGAAATCCTGAATCCACTCCGGATTGCGTACCATCGCGCGGAATGCCATGTAATCGGTATCCAGCGTACAGAGCACGTCACCGTGCATCAGCGCCGCCTTGCGTCCCGCCAGTTCCAGCAGAAAAGGTTCGTGAATCAGAGTGGCGCCACAACGACGGGCATATTCCTCGCCCAGCAGAAAGTCGCGGTTGCCGTGCATGAGAAAAATTTCGACGCCGTCATTTGCCAGCGAATACAGCTTTTCCGCCAGCGCATCGGCACATGCTGAGGGTGTGTCGTCTCCCAGCCAGACTTCAAAAATATCGCCCAGCAGATAAATCTGCTGCAGATCACCGCGCTTTTCCTCCAGCAATCGGAAAAACGCCCGGAGGATGTCCGGGCGCTGATCTTCGAAATGCATGTCGGATGCAAACAGGATCGCCATTACTTGGCAGCAACCACTTCCGCAGTCTCGATGATGACCGGAGTGACCGGCACGTTTTCATAGAAACCGTGGGTGGTGGTTTTCACGCCCTTGATGTTATTCACCACGTCCATGCCTTCCACCACCTTGCCGAATACGGCATAGCCCCAGCCCTGACGGGTTTCTGCCGAAAAATTCAGGAAGCTGTTGTTGGTTACGTTAATGAAGAACTGCGCGCTGGCAGAGTGCGGGTCCTGGGTACGGGCCATGGCGATGGTGCCCAGTTCGTTCTTCAGACCGTTGTTGGCTTCATTCTTGATTGGATCGCGGGTCGGCTTCTGCTGCATGTCCTTGTCAAAGCCGCCACCCTGAATCATGAAATTGCCGATGACGCGGTGGAAGATGGTGCCGTTGTAGTGGCCGTCCTTCACATACTGGACAAAGTTTTCAACGGTGACAGGCGCTTTTTCCTTGTTGAGTTCGATTTTGATATCGCCCATGTTGGTGTGCAGAACGACCAGAAGTGCTTCCATCATAAGATTCCTTATTTTTAAGCCGGTTGGATTGTAGGGTGTGAAAAATCAGTTGGCTCAACTGCTATCTTTCGCAGAGCCAGTTCATTGCCGGTGCAGATCTTCCGCGGCCAGCAGCGTGTTCTCCAGCAGGGTGGCTACTGTCATGGGTCCGACACCGCCCGGCACAGGTGTAATCCAGCTGGCGCGATCAGCTGCGGCAGCGTAACCGATATCGCCGCGCAGTTTACCGTCAGCACAGCGGTTGATGCCCACGTCGATGACAATGGCACCGGGCTTGACCCAGTCGCCGGGCAGAAACTCAGATTTGCCAACGGCCACCACCAGCAGATCGGCACGGGCGACGTGTTCGCGCAGATTTTTTGTGAAGCGGTGGCAGGTGGTGGTGGTGCATCCGGCCAGCAGCAGC
The DNA here is from genome assembly GCA_964491665.1 of uncultured Moraxellaceae bacterium. Taxonomy (GTDB): domain Bacteria; phylum Pseudomonadota; class Gammaproteobacteria; order Pseudomonadales; family Ketobacteraceae; genus Ch67. Next base: position 2,153 of record CAZBII010000213.1, on the reverse strand, counting down.
TCCAGCGTCATCGGACGTCCCACAATATTGGATGCACCGACGATTACGGCTTCCAGACCCAGCAGCTCCACGCCGGTGGATTCGATCAGCGTCATGATGCCTTTGGGCGTGCAGGGGCGGAGCAGGGGGATGCGCTGCGCCAGCCGTCCCATGTTGTAGGGGTGGAAGCCGTCCACATCCTTGTCGGGCAGAATGGCATTGATCACTGCCTTGGCATCGATATGGGCGGGCAGGGGCAGTTGCACCAGAATGCCATCGATGTCGCGGTCGTGGTTCAGATCATTGATCAGGGCCAGCAGATCGGTCTGGCTGGTGGATGCAGGCAAATCGTAAGCGCGGGAAACGAATCCCACTTCCTCACAGGACTGGCGCTTCTTGCTGACATAGACAGTTGACGCCGGATCGGCTCCCACGAGGATCACGGCCAGGCCCGGCGCCCGCAGCCCCTGCTCTTTGCGCTGCTGAACGCGTTGCTTGATCTTTTGCTTCAGCTGGTTGGCAATGGCTGTACCGTCAATGATCCTGGCTGTCATAGGCGAAAACGCTGGGTCCTGGTGCTGGTGAGAGGAATGGCGCAGGCGGAAATGCGCTTGTCAAAAGGGCGGCCATTTTCTCACTAATGCCCTGGTGTGGCAAAGAAAACGGTGCAATCCCCTGATCTCGTTGATAATTATGAAAATGTTTGACGAACATTTCGGCTGTGTATATTATGCTGCCCTCGCTACTGGAACGGTATCGATACGGGGTATAGCGCAGTCTGGTAGCGCGCCTGCTTTGGGAGCAGGATGTCGGGGGTTCAAATCCCTCTACCCCGACCAGAATTCAGAATCCCGTTTCCAGGGAATGCACAGAGTTTAGTGAATCAGATGCGCAGTGGCATCGAACGAGTCAGGCGCCCGTAGCTCAACTGGATAGAGCATCGGCCTTCTAAGCCGAGGGTCGCAGGTTCGAGTCCTGCCGGGCGCGCCAGTCTCGCCGGCATCTGGTACACACAAAGAATAGTGGTGGGCGTAGCTCAGTTGGTAGAGCCCCGGATTGTGATTCCGGTTGTCGTGGGTTCGAGCCCCATCGTCCACCCCACTTTTTGGATAGCCGAAAAAAGCTGGCAATCACCAAAACCGGTAATGTCCAAAGGATATTACCGGTTTCTGTTTTGCAGCGTCGGCATTTTGATCGTCAATCTGGCAATAACCAACGTAATTCGAGGCTGATATGCAAGTTTCAGTGGAAACCACCTCTACACTCGAGCGCCGCATGACTGTCGGCGTCCCCGCCGAAAAAATCGATAGCGCCGTTGAGAGCAAAATCGCCGAAACCGCCAAGCGTGTTCGCATCGATGGTTTCCGTCCCGGCAAAGTTCCTCTCCGCGAAGTACGCCGCCGCTATGGCAAGGCGATCCGTGAAGAGGTGATCGGCGAGATCGTCAGCAATTCTTTCTACGAAGCCATGAACCAGCAGGCGCTGAATCCTGCCGGTTACCCCAGCATCCAGCGCACCAAGGATGAGCCGGGTCAGGACTTCGAATTCGTCGCCACGTTTGAAGTCTATCCCCAGGTAACTGTACAGGGTCTCAGCGCAATCACTGTTGTGCGTCCGGTTGCCGATATTACCGAAGCTGATATTGACACCATGATCCAGCGTTTGCGCGAGCAGCGCGCCACGTTCGTTGATGTTGATCGCGCAGCGCAGCAGGGTGACCAGGTTGTAATCGACTTCGCTGGCACAAAAGACGGTGTTGCGTTCCAGGGCGGCAGCGCCGAAAACACCAAGCTGGTGCTGGGCTCCGGCTCAATGATTCCGGGCTTCGAGGATGGCCTGGTTGGGGCAACCAAAGGTGAAGAGCGCATTCTGTCGCTGACTTTCCCGGCTGACTACCATTCCGAAGAACTGAAGGGCCAGGCTGTGCAATTCGCTGTTACCGTCAAGGCCGTGCAGGAAAAGCAGCTGCCCGAAGTAAACGAGGAATTCATCAAAACCTTCTCGCCCAAAGATACCAGTCTGGAAAATTTCCGCGTCGAGATTCGCCAGAACATGGAACGCGAGCTGAAAAATGCCGTCAAGAACCGCGTGAAAAAGCAGGTCATGGATGGTGTGCTCGAGCAGAACTCCGTTGAAGCTCCCAAGGCGCTGATCGATTCTGAAATCGATCGTCA
>CAZBII010000212.1:0-7209 GCA_964491665.1 uncultured Moraxellaceae bacterium | reverse complement strand
TGAATGATGCCTTTGGTTACCATGCGGTCGATGACCGGAACGGCTTCCAGGTAAGCCTTCTGGGCGGTTTCTTTGTTGCCGCTTTCGATGGCCAGAACGACTTTCTTGATGTAGGTGCGCACCATAGAGCGCTGACCGGCATTCAGCCGGCGACGCTTTTCAGCCTGGCGTGCACGCTTCTTAGCTGATTTGATGTTAGCCAAGGTCTTGCTCCTTTGATGAAAACCTTAAACGTATTAGGGTCGAAACGAATGACTTCTCGAATTCGAGGACGCGAGATTATTCCCGGACAGCCCATCAGTGTCAAGGCTTGAATACTATTTGCGACGGCAGGATACGGATGCCGGGAGGCCTCCGTATAATAGCGCGCTTCGTTGTCGGGGGTGCCATGAAAGAAGTCAAATCAGGCAGTAAGCAGGGTGGGTTGCTGCGGTCGACCGGGATCGTCAGCTTCTTTACCTTGCTGTCGCGGGTGCTGGGGATGGTGCGGGATGTGGTGGTGGCCCACTACTTCGGCGCTGGTGGTGGTGCCGATGCCTTCTTTGTGGCTTTCAAGATTCCCAATTTTTTCCGCCGCCTCTTCTCGGAAGGGGCGTTTTCGCAGGCGTTCGTGCCGGTGCTGTCGGAGTATCGCGCCCGGCGCTCGCTGGATGAGGTGCGTCTGCTGGTTGCGCATACCGCAGGATCGCTGGGGGGGGTGCTGTTATTGCTGACGCTGGTTTGCGTTGCGTTTGCGCCCCAGGTGACCTACCTGTTTGCGCCGGGTTTTCGTGAGGCGACCGACAAATTCCAGTTGTCCTCCGATATGTTGCAGCTGACCTTTCCCTACCTGATGCTGATTTCCCTGACCGGGTTTGTCGGCTCCATTCTCAACAGTTATGGCCGCTTTGGTGTGCCGGCCTTCACGCCGGTGCTGCTGAATGTGGTGCTGATCCTGTGTTCGATATTCATGGCGCCTTACATGGACCCGCCTGTCATGGCCCTGGCCTGGGGTGTCATGCTCGCCGGTGTGGTGCAGTTTGTGTTCCAGCTGCCTTATCTGAAGCCGCTTGGGCTGTTGGTGCGGCCGCGCTGGGGCTGGCAGGACGAGGGGGTGCGGCGGATTCTCAAGCTGATGGTGCCGGCGCTGTTCGGGGTGTCGGTGGCGCAGATCAATCTGCTGGTGGGGTCGGTGCTGGCGTCGTATCTCGCGGACGGTAGTGTTTCCTGGTTGTATTACGCGGACCGGTTGATGGAAATGCCGCTGGGCGTGTTCGGGATTGCCATTGCCACGGTGATTCTGCCGAGTCTGTCGCGCAAACATGCCAGCCAAAGCACTGAGGCCTTTTCGGCGATGCTGGACTGGGCGGTGCGGATGATCATGCTGATTGGTGTGCCGTCGAGCCTGGCGTTGGGGATTCTGGCGACGCCGCTGCTGGTGACCCTGTTTCAGTACGGCAAGTTCTCGGCCGAGGATGTGGCGCAGTCGGCGTTGGCGCTGCAGGCCTACAGTCTCGGCGTGCTGACGTTCATGCTGATCAAGGTGCTGGCGCCGGGTTTTTATGCCCGGCAGGATACGAAAACACCGGTCAAGATCGGGATCTGGTCGATGGTGGCCAATATGGCGCTCAGTCTGGCGCTGATCTATCCGCTGGCCCACACGGGGCTGGCGCTGGCCACGTCGGTTGCGGCCTTCATGAATGCCGGCATGCTGTATTACGAGTTGCGCAAGGAGGGGGCCTACCGTCCAGGCAAGGGCTGGTTGATGTTTTCTGTCCGGCTGACGACAGCGTCTCTGGCCATGTCCGGCGTGCTGCTGTGGCTGGGGCGGGATCTGTCGGTCTGGCTGGCCTGGGACTGGCACCAGCGGGTGCTGTGGTTGTCGCTGATGGTGGTGGCCGGTGTGGTCGCGTTTTTTGCCGTGCTGTTTGCCGCCGGTCTGCGGGTGCGGCATCTGCGATCCCGGGCGGCACCGGACCCGGAAGAAGATAGCCCCGTCTGAGCCGGCCCGGTTAAATCGGCTGCCCATCTCCGCTATAATGCGGAACTTTTGGCAGCATGGCACGGTTATGGAGCTGATTCGCGGCGTTCACAATCTGAAACCTTCCCACAGGGGGTGTGTGGCTACCATCGGTAATTTCGATGGTGTGCATGCAGGCCATCGTGCCATCGTGGCACAGCTGGCGCAAAAGGCGGTGGAACTGCAGCTGCCGTCGGTGGTAATGGTATTTGAGCCCCAGCCGCGGGAATTCTTTGCGCCGGAACAGGCGCCGGCTCGCCTGATGACGTTTCGCGAAAAATGTGAAGTGCTGGCGTCGCTGGGTGTGGATCGCGTGCTGTGTGTGCGCTTCAACCGTCATTTCAGTGGCCTGTCGGCCCGTGAATTCTGTGACAACATTCTTGTGAACGGACTGGGCATCCGCCATCTGGTGGTGGGGGATGATTTTCGCTTTGGTCATGATCGCAGTGGCGATTTTGCGTTTCTGCAGGCGGTGGGACTGGAAGACGGTTTCACGGTCGAAAATACCTGCACCTTTGAACATGGCGGTGAACGGGTGAGCAGCACGCGGGTGCGGGAGTGCCTGGAGCGGTCGGACTTCGACACGGCAACCACCTTGCTGGGCCAGCCGTTTTTCATGTCGGGCCGGATCATTCATGGGCAGAAGCTGGGGCGCCAGCTGGGCGTACCCACCGCCAACCTGCTGCCGAAGCGGATTCGCACGCCGATCAGCGGTGTGTTCGCGGTGGAAATGCAGGGGCTGGGCGGCACCTTGCAGGGTGTGGCCAACCTGGGTACCCGCCCCACGGTGAATGGTGATCGCGTGCGGCTGGAAGTGCATCTGCTGGATTACAGTGGCGACATTTATGGTCGGCATGTGCAGGTGGTGTTCCGCCACAAGATTCGCGACGAGAAAAAATTCGATGGACTGGATGCGTTGAAAGCCGGCATCCAGCAGGACATTCAAACGGCGCGGGAATTTTTCCGGCGCAGCGTTTAACCCCCGTTTTCAACTGCAATTTCTGACACAGGCATCCAACCTCCAATGGCCGACTACAAAGCAACGCTGAATCTGCCCAACACCGCTTTCGCCATGAAAGCCAATCTGGCGCAACGTGAACCGGAGCTGCTCAAGCACTGGCAAAAGATCGATCTGTACGGCCAGATTCAGGCGGTGGGCAAGGGCCGTCCGCAGTTCATTCTGCACGATGGCCCTCCGTATGCGAACGGCGAAATTCATATCGGCCATGCGGTGAACAAGATTCTGAAAGACGTGATCGTGAAGTCGAAGCGGCTGAGCGGTTTTGACTCGCCGTATGTGCCGGGCTGGGATTGTCACGGTCTGCCGATCGAACACAACGTGGAGAAGAAAATCGGCAAGGCCGGCGTGAAAGTGCCGTACGCCGAATTCCGCAAGAAGTGCCGTGAATATGCGATGCAGCAGGTCAATGGCCAGCGCGAGGATTTCATCCGGCTGGGTGTGCTGGGTGACTGGCAGAATCCGTACCTGACGATGGATTTCAAGACCGAAGCCAACATCATTCGCGCGCTGGGCAAGATCGCGGAGAACGGTCATCTGGTGAAAGGCTTCAAGCCGGTGTACTGGAGCGTCGTCGGCGGTTCGGCGCTGGCGGAAGCGGAAGTGGAATACCAGGAAAAAACCTCCACGCAGGTGGATGTGCGTTTTCATCCGGTGGATGCGGCGACGTTCACCGCCAAGTTCGGTGTGAGCAGTGTGACGCTGCCGGTCTCAGTGGTGATCTGGACCACCACGCCCTGGACGCTGCCCGCCAACCAGGCGGTGGCGCTGAATCGCGATCTGCCGTACAGCCTGGTGCAGCTCAACGCCGGCAATGGTGAGGAAATCATTCTGCTGGCGAGCGGCATGATCGAATCCGTGTGCGCCCGTTACGGCGTGGAATCCTTCAAGGTGCTGGGCGAAACCGCAGGCGCGCATCTGGAGCATCTGCAGCTGCGTCATCCGTTCTTCGATCGCGTGGTGCCAGTGGTGATGGGCGAGCATGTGACGACGGATGCCGGTACCGGCGCCGTGCATATCGCGCCCGATCACGGCATGGACGACTTTAACGTGGGTTTGAAATACGGCATCGGCACGCTGAATTATGTCGGCGCCGATGGCCGTTATGTGGAAAGCACGCCGCTGGTGGCGGGCGAGCACGTGTACGACGTGGAGCCGAAAATTCTGGCGCTGCTGGAAGAGAAGGGCGCGCTGCTGAAACAGGCGAAACTGCGGCACAGCTATCCGCACTGCTGGCGCACCAAGACGCCGCTGATTTTCCGCGCCACGCCGCAGTGGTTTGTCAGCATGCATCAGAACGGTCTGCTGGATGCGTGCAAGAAAGCGGTGAACAAGGTGGAGTGGGTGCCGGACTGGGGCAAGGCGCGTATCGACGGCATGCTGGATGCCAGTCCGGACTGGTGTATCTCGCGTCAGCGCACCTGGGGTGTGCCGATCGCGCTGTTCGTGCACAAGGACACGCAGGAGCTGCATCCGCGCACGGCAGAACTGATCGAGGCGGTGGCGAAGAAAGTGGAAGTCACCGGCATGGATGCGTGGTTCGATCTGGATGCAGCGGAACTGCTGGGCGCGGACGCGGTGCAGTATGACAAGGTCACCGACACGCTGGACGTGTGGTTCGATTCCGGTGTTACGCATTTTGCTGTGCTGGATCAGCGTGAAGAACTGCGCGCGCCGGCGGATCTGTATCTGGAAGGTTCCGACCAGCATCGCGGCTGGTTCCAGTCTTCGCTGAAAACCAGTCTGGCGATTCGCGGCGAGGCACCTTACAAACAGGTGCTGACACACGGCTTCACCGTGGATGCGCAGGGCAAGAAGATGTCCAAGTCGCTGGGCAACGTGGTGTCGCCGCAGACTGTGGTGAAAAATCTCGGCGCCGACATCATCCGGCTGTGGGTAAGTGCGACCGATTATCGCGGCGAAATGACGGTGTCGGACGAAATTCTCAAGCGCACGGCGGATTCCTATCGGCGCATCCGCAATACCGCGCGTTTCCTGCTGTCCAATCTGAATGGTTTTGATCCGGCGCAACACAAGGTGGCACCGGAAAACATGGTGGCGCTGGATCGCTGGGCAGTGCACCGCGCGGCGAAACTGCAGCAGGAAATCATCGCTTGCTATGACAAATACCAGTTCCATCTGATCTACCAGAAGCTGCACAACTTCTGCATCGTCGATCTGGGTGGTTTCTATCTGGATGTGATCAAGGATCGCCAGTACACCTGCAAGGCCGACTCCGTTGCGCGGCGGTCGGCGCAGACCGCGCTGTATCACATTGCCGAGGCGCTGGTGCGCTGGATTGCACCGATCCTGAGTTTCACTGCCGACGAAATCTGGCAGATCATGCCGGGCGCGCGCAGTGCGTCGGTGCATCTGGAAACCTGGTACTCCGGCCTGTTTGAACTGAAGGCGGGCGAGTCGCTGAACAGTGATTTCTGGCAGACCGTGCAGGATGTGAAAACGGCGGTGAACAAGCAGCTGGAAGATGCGCGGGCGCAGGGCGTGGTCGGCGGCAGTCTGGAAGCGGAAGTGGATCTGTATTGCAGTGCGGAACTGAAAGCGGATCTGGATCGTCTGGGTGACGAACTGCGTTTTGCGCTGATGACCTCGGCGGTGCGGGTGCACGAATGGAATGACGGCGGTGACATCACGGAAGTGGACGGCCTGCGGGTGGAAGTGAAAGCCAGCGCCGATCCCAAGTGCGTGCGCTGCTGGCATCATCGTGCGGATGTGGGTGCCAATCCTTCCCATGCGGAACTGTGCCTGCGCTGCGTGGAGAACGTGGATGGCAATGGCGAAGCACGGGAATTCTGCTGAGTGGCGACGACAAAAGTGAATGTGATGAGTGATGCAACGCAGCAGTCAGGTGACAAAACCGGGCCGGTGGGCATGCTGAAATGGTTGTGGCTGTCGCTGGCGGTGATCGTGCTGGACCAGATTACCAAGTGGGTGGTTGTGTTTCAGCTGCAGTACGGCGAAGTGGTGCAGGTGTTTCCCACTTTCAATCTGACGCATGTTTACAACCCCGGTGCGGCCTGGAGTTTTCTGGCGGATGCCGGTGGCTGGCAGCGCTGGTTTTTCACGGCGATTGCCGCCGGCGTAAGCGTGGCGCTGGTGATGTGGCTGCGCAAGATTCCGCGCAGCGACTGGTGGGTGGCGGTGGCAGTGGCGCTGATTCTGGGCGGTGCGCTGGGCAATCTTATTGATCGCGTCCTGCTGGGACACGTTATCGATTTCCTGGATTTCTACTGGCCGCCGTCGGATACCTGGAATGCCAGCCATTTTCCCGCGTTCAATATTGCAGATTGCGGCATTACGGTAGGCGCCGGCATGCTGATCCTGGACATGATCCGTAATCCGGGCAAGTAATACGGGAAGCCGGGCTGCTCCGGAAAATTCATTGGTGAATAGCGAGTCGCAGCAGTATGAGTGATGACAACCGTATCGGCGCCGGCAAGCGCGTCACCCTGCATTTTTCCGTGTTGCTGATGGATGGCGCGGTGGTGGACAGCACCAAGGAGCGCGCACCGGCCACCTTCACTGTCGGCGATGGCAATCTGCTGCCGGGATTCGAGCAGTCGCTGTTTGGGCTGAGAGCGGGTGACAAGCGCTCGATCGTGCTGGAAGCGGCGAACGCGTTCGGCCCGCACAATCCCGACAATATCCAGATCATGCGGCGTGGACTTTTCTCCCGTGACATGCAGCTGGAGCCTGGTGTGGTGGTGTCGTTCGCCGACAAGAGCAAGGCGGAGCTGCCGGGTGTGATTGTGGCAGTGGACGACAACGATGTGACCGTGGATTTCAATCATCCGCTGGCAGGCAAGGATCTGACCTTCCAGGTGGAAATCATCAACGTAGTGGACGCTGACACGCAGTCAGTGCAGCTGCAGTTCTGATCCCGGCAAGCGAGGCGACAATGGAAATCAAGATGGCCAATCCCCGAGGTTTTTGTGCCGGTGTCGACCGCGCCATTGCCATCGTCAATCGCGCGCTGGAAGTGTTTGGTGCGCCCATTTATGTGCGGCATGAAGTGGTGCACAACAAGTTCGTGGTGGACGATCTGCGCAATCGCGGTGCCGTGTTTGTTGATGAACTGGACGAAGTGCCCGACGATGCCATCGTGATTTTCAGCGCGCATGGCGTGTCGAAAGCGGTGCAGAACGAAGCGGCGAATCGCGGCCTGAAGGTGTTC
>CAZBII010000211.1:0-7324 GCA_964491665.1 uncultured Moraxellaceae bacterium | reverse complement strand
ATCATCGGCGGCGGCGACTGCGGCACCCTGCGCGAGGTGCTGAAGCATCCCGGCGTGGAGAAATGCACCCAGATCGACATCGACGAACGGGTCACCTGGGCGGCTGAGAAGTGGTTCCCCGAACTGTGCGATGCCAACAGCGACCCCCGCGCCGAGCTGCTGTTCGACGACGGCATCGCCTGGATCCGCAATGCCGCTCCCGGCAGCCTGGATGTCATCATCATCGACAGCACCGACCCGGTCGGTCCGGCCGAAGGTCTGTTCGCCGTGGATTTCTACAAGGACTGCTGCAGGGCCCTCAAGCCGGAAGGCGTGCTGGTGCAGCAGAGCGAATCCCCCATCCTGCATGCGGACACCATCATCAAAAAGATCCACCAGGACATGAAGGAAGCGGGCTTCCAGCATTGCCACACCCTGCCCTTCCCGCAACCGGTTTACCCGACCGGCTGGTGGAGCTGCACCATGGCCAGTCCGCAGGGCTCGGTGACCCGGTTCCGCGATGATGAAGCGGCCCGCAAGCCCTTTGCCACCCGCTACTACAATGTGGACATCCACCGCGGCGCCCTGGCCGTGCCGGAGTTCATGAAAGCGGCTCTGGGCAAGTAAACCTGCCACCGGCGGGGTTGCTCAGTCGGCAGCCCCGCACTCTTCCTGGAATTTCGCTTTCTGCTGGGCCTTGTAGCGATCGGCGTCCTGGTCCTTCCAGTATTTGATGGTGCCGTCCTTGTTCTCGCTGTAAACCTGTGACGAGGCCTCCAGCCGCTCCATGCGGTTGCGGAAACGCTCACAGTAGGCTTTCTTTTCCTCGACCTTCCTTTTCTCCTCGGCCTGCAGCCGCTCTTTTTCCAGCCGGTCTTCCTCCAGCGCGCGGGTCAGCCTTTCCTGGCGCTGGCGCAGTTCATCCTGCGACAGGTCGGCGGCATCCGGAGAATGCCCCGCTTCCGGCAGATTCAGGGTCTCGGCCTTCTGGCCGGCAGGCGCCTGATCCCCGAAATGGATGCGACCGCTGGCATCCACCCATCTGAAAACCTCGGCCTGGGCGGACGTGAACAGCCCCAGTGTCGAAAAAATTAGCAACCCGGCCCAACCCCTCAGGGACAGGCCGCAGGGACGCACATCCATGCAATTCTCCATTGAGCAAAAAAAGAACAAGCGGCAGCGGGATTATAAGTATTTTTGCTAAAACAGCCCACGTCGAAAAAATTGACAGCAAAAATGTGAACCAAATCAAATTTGTTTTTAACTCTTTGTTTTTATTGGAATTGATAAACTGGCATGCAATCTGCTAACAATCTGGTGCTTTTATAACCTATGGTATGGGGCAACCTGATGAAACTGATTCAAACCACCACCAAACTGCTGGCTGCTCTTGTCGGTATGTCTGCGCTGACTGCCAACGCCGCTGTGATCAGCTACACCGAGAGCTTTGATTTCGGCGCGGTTCGCTTTGCCGACACCGAGTTCGGCTCCGGCAACAACGGCGTCACCAGCGTCAACCGCAGCCAGAATGTCTTCCTGAACGGCTTTGATGCCAGCCTGGGCACTCTGACCGGCGTCACCCTGTCGTTCGGTTCCGACTGGAGCCTGGCAACCCGCGTGACCGCCAGCGATGACATCAACAACCTGGGCACCGAGTACACCAGCGGTTCTTCCCTGGCAACGTCCATGCTGTCCATCGACCTGCTGAATCCGGCCGGCCCTGGCAGCGACAAGTACAACGTGCAGTCGGCCTACTGCTCCGGCACTGGCCTGTTCAGCGCCAACTGCAGCGGCAACAGCGGCTCGGCCGGCGACTTCAACGGTGCGTTCTACCTGGGCGACATCGACCTGAGCGCGTTCATCGGCAGCAACATCCTGCTGGGCCTGAGCCAGGCACTGACCGCTGAAGTGACCAACTGCGACAGCGATTCCCGCTGCTACGCCTGGAACTTCAACAACGGCTGGGCCGGCGACATCACCGTCAGCTACACCTACGACGTGCCGGAACCGGCCACTCTGGCGCTGTTCGGCCTGGGTCTGATCGGTCTGGGTCTGTCCCGCAAGCGGATCAAGTCGCAGGGCTGATTACCCCGCGAATTACCGCAGAAAAAGGCGCCTCTGGCGCCTTTTTTGTTTGTAATGTCCAGTTAACAAATCTTTACCCCTGGTTATCGCACGCCCAGCAGGGCCGCGGTTATACTGCATCGCCCGCAAGTCAATTGACTGAGCAGGGCAAAAACGGCTGGCAAATTCGCGATCGCGCACGCTGGAACACCTGTTCCGCACGACGGTCCATGCAGTGAATTTGTCGCGTCTGCACCGGGAAATCCACCTACAATCGGCGCCCTCCTGACTGGAGAGGGATTCCGCATTGTTGTTCCCGGAGCCGTTACGGCAGCAGGGGTAGGACTGCCGCAAAAAAAGCAAACACAACCACATGGACTACAACAACTAGACAAGGTGCGAACTCATGTTGTCGAAACGCACGCCGCGGGAATGGCTGTCATCATTGCCCGTGCTCATCCTCATTCTGATCGTCATGGCGGTCAGCCTGAATGAAAAGATGTATTCCCAGATGCTGCGGGTGGGGGAAAGCCTCTTCGGCGACTATTACCTGTTGCGGGTAGACATCCCCACCCCCACGTGCGACCCCACCCAGGACATCGACAAGGCGCTGGAAGAAGAAATCGCCAAGGTGAAGGCGTCGCAGCAGAATGACGAGTTTGGCGGCCTGTTCGGCGAAGCCCCCATCGACACCAACGCCTTGCGCCAGTCCCTGGAAGGCCAGCGCCAGGCCTGCGTGCAGCAGCACCAGATGGCCAAGGTCAACCAGGAGCGTGTCACCGACAACATCCGTGCCTACCGCGTGCTGGATCACGCCATGCTGGCCATCGGCCACATCGGCCGGGAAAGCCAGCAGCTGATCCTGCTGGCACTGGTGTTCATCTGCGGTCTGACCGCCACCATGACCAATCACCATATCGGCCTGCGCCCCATGCAGACCGCGAACGATTACCGCGTCAGCGGCATTGCCCAGACCATCGCCAATTTGTCTCTGGCTTACTCCGCCTGGCAGTACCTGCAGGTAGGCTACAACTCCGGCGTGCCCATGCAGAACGAGGCAACGCGCTGGGGCTATGTGATCGTGTTTGCGCTGATGACGCTGATCAGCGCCTGGCAGGGCATCCGGGTGCCGAAAGACGCTACCCCGGGTGGCAGCATTGGCAAGGCCCTGCTGGCCGTTCCTCTGTATGCCTACGCCACCTTCATCGCGGCCCATTTCTTCCTGATCAAGATGGGCAACGGCCAGGGTCTGGTGCTTCACGTTGACCGCCTGATGGATGCCGCCGACCTGTTCACCAAGATCAGTCTGCTGATCTGGGCCGGTCTGCTGGTGAAACAGTCCCACCTGGGCGAACTGGTGTTCCAGATTTTCAAGCCCTGGCGCCTGCCGCCGGAACTGCTGGCGTTTGTGGCGATTTTCCTGATGGCGGTGCCCACCGCCTATACCGGTGCCTCGGGCGCCATCATCGTCGCCATGGGCGGCGTGGTGTACAACGAACTGCGTCGCGCCGGCGCCCGCCGCAACCTGGCGCTGGCCACCACCGCCATGACCGGCAGTCTGGGCGTGGTGCTGCAACCCTGTCTGCTGGTGCTGATCATTGCGTTCCTGAACAAGGAAGTGACCACCGACGACCTGTTCCACTGGGGTACCCGCGTCTTCATCATGACCTCATTCATCTTCTTCGTGATCGCCCTGATCGCGAAGGAAGGCAAGCTGAAAGTGGCGCCGACCCGCGAAGCGCTGGTGCCCAGCCTGAAAGCCTTCATTCCGCTGCTGCCATATGTGGTGCTGGTGCTGATCACCCTGGCGCTGTTCTACCTGCTGCTGGACGTGAAACTGGACGAGAACACCGCGGCGATCATGGTGCCGGTGCTGGTGCTGGTGATGGTGGTTTACGAGAAGCTGGCGGGCAAAAAGCAGATCCGGGAAACCTATCACGACGACGAGCGCCAGAGCACGGTGGAAGGCTCCATCCGCGTGGCCACCTCCAGCACGGCGGAACTGATGGGCGGCCTGATGCTGCTGATTGCGCTGTCCATGTGTATCGGCGGCGTGATTGAGGAAACCCATATCATCCAGAATGCGGCCGACCAGGGCGGTATCTTCCACAACGAATGGACGGTGATGACGGCGCTGATCATTGTGCTGATGCTGATCGGCATGAGCGGCATGGAACCGTTCGGCGCGGTGATTCTGGTGTCCGGCTCGCTGGCGCAGGTGGCCTACAAGTTCGGCATCGATCCGATCCATTTCTGGATGCTGACCCTGGTGTCCTTCGAGCTGGGCTTCCTGGCACCGCCGGTGGGCCTGAATCACCTGCTGACGCGGCATTCCGTGGGCGAGCAGGAAGTGGTGCTGGGCAAGGAGGAAGCCGCCGGCAAGTCCTTCTGGTATCGCCACGAACGCTATCTGTTCCCGGTGGTGGTAATGGGTATTTCCATGCTGCTGGTGGGCTACGGACCGCTGGTGTGGAAAATGCTGCAGCAGTAACAGTCGGCACATCCGCAACCAGGCGAGACTGCAAACAGAAACGGGGCGCCCGCAAGGTGCCCCGTTTTTTGTGCCCGGATGGCGGCGATTCTGTCCAGCCAGCACACCGCCAATCAGCGCGCAACCAATAACGTCGTCAAATCCCGGCCAGCAAAAAGGGGCCCGCAGGCCCCTTCGTTTTGCTTTGCCGATTACATCCGGCTGGATCAGAGGATGTAGGCTTTCTCGCCATGGGAACCCAGATCCAGACCTTCGCGCTCTTCGTCATGGCTGACGCGCAGGCCAATGGTCAGGTCAACCAGTTTGAAGGCAATGAAGGCCACCACGGCAGACCAGACCACGGTCAGCAGAACACCGATCGCCTGGATCTTCACCTGGGTTGCAATGGAGTAGCCTTCCGCCACCGCGTTGGTGACGTAATCCCACACGCCGGTGCCGCCCAGATCCGGAGAAGCAAAGACGCCGGTCAGGATGGCGCCGATAATGCCGCCAACACCGTGCACGCCGAATACGTCCAGCGAGTCGTCCACGCCCAGCAGGCGCTTCAGGTTATGGACGGCCCACAAGCAGACCAGACCAGCGATCAGACCAATGGCCAGTGCGCCACCCACGCCCACGAAGCCGCACGCCGGAGTGATCGCAACCAGTCCTGCTACCGCACCGGAAGCCGCGCCCAGCATGGAAGGCTTGCCACGGATCATCCATTCGGCAATTACCCAGGCCAGTGCGGCCATGGCGGTTGCAGCCCAGGTGTTGAGGAAGGCCAGTGCGGCAATGCCGTTGGCTTCCAGGGCGGAACCGGCGTTGAAACCGAACCAGCCGAACCACAGCAGCGCAGTACCGATCATGGTCATGGCCAGGCTATGCGGCGCCATGGATTCCTTGCCGAAGCCAGTACGCTTGCCCACCAGGAAGGCACCCACCAGGCCAGCGATACCGGCGTTGATGTGCACCACGGTACCGCCGGCGAAATCCAGCGCACCTTTCTGGAACAGGTAGCCCGCAGTGGCGCCGGCAGTAGCAGCCGCTTCAGCGCTGGTGTAGGCGTCGGGGCCGGCCCAGTACCACACCATGTGGGCAATCGGCAGATAGGAGAAGGTGAACCAGATAACGCTGAAAACCAGTACCGCAGAGAATTTGATGCGCTCGGCAAATGCACCCAGGATCAGACAGCAGGTGATGGCAGCAAATGCGCCCTGGAACACCACGTAGATCATCTCGGAAATGTAGATGCCCTTGTTCCAGGTAGCCGCCAGCGAGTCCGGCGTTACACCTTTGAGGAACACTTTCGACAGCGACCCGAAGAAGTCATTGCCCTCGGTAAACGCGACACTGTAGCCGTATACGACCCACAGCACGGTAATCAGCGAAAACACCACCAGTACCTGCATCAGCACTGACAGCATGTTCTTGGAGCGGACCATGCCGCCGTAAAACAGCGCCAGTCCCGGCACTGACATCAGGATGACAAACGCCGCCGACACGAGAATCCAGGTGTTGTCGGCCTTGCTCAGGGACGGCGCGGGCGCCGCTTCTGCCGGTGCCGCTTCCGCAGCAACCGTTTCAGTGGCAACCGCCTCGGCGGCAGGTGCCGCTTCTTCGGCCCATGCGGGTGTGGCAAGCCCCACCACACCACACAGCGCCAGTAACGCTATCAGCTTTTTCATGTTGGACTCCTCAGTTTTCGTTCAGATACAAACAGCAAAAAAATGGGTGTAAACGTTTCACATCGCGTGCCGCGCACGCGACCACATCCGGCCAGGCATGGATTCGGTCAGTGGTGCTGAACGTTGTTTGTTTCAGATGGCGTCGGTGCCGGTTTCCCCGGTGCGAATCCGGATCGCCTGTTCCAGCGCAGTCACGAAGATCTTGCCGTCGCCGATCTTGCCGGTGTTGGCGGCCTTGGTGATGGATTCGATGACCTGGTCCAGCAGATCGTCAGAAGTGGCGACTTCGATTTTCACTTTCGGCAGGAAGTCGACGACATACTCGGCACCCCGGTACAGTTCGGTGTGGCCTTTCTGCCGGCCAAACCCCTTGACCTCAGTAACAGTGATCCCCTGCACCCCGATCTCGGACAGTGCTTCGCGCACATCGTCCAGCTTGAACGGTTTTATGATGGCGGTAACCAGTTTCATAGAACTTCTCCTGTTTTATTCATGCTCGAAAGCGAAATTGTCTGGACGGTCCCGTTATTCGCAAATCGGTGCAAAGTGCCCAACAAGTTGCCCAATCGCGGAACATGCCCAGCTTGAAGCACAATCCATGCCTGTTCGGATTTATTACCCATTTTCATGCAGTTAGCGTTTGACAGAGGAGATCAAACCCACACGAGCGCCCCATTATAACGCACCAAAAAATGGCATGCCCGATTGCAGGGCGGCCACTTCCTGGTGCACACAAGGCAGCGCGCGGATCATGGTACACTGCCGGCCTTGTCATTACAGGAGTGAATATGAATCGTCAGGACAATCTGGTGAATCGCATCCTTGATGTGCTGTCCGAGCGCCTGCCGGAAGGCGTGGCGGAACTGGGTCAGGACCTGCGCCACAATCTGGCGGCGGTGGTGAAGGAATCGCTGGGCAAAATGGATCTGGTGACGCGCGAGGAATTCGAGATACAGACCCGCGTGCTCGCCCGCACCCGCCAGCGCCTGGAACAGCTGGAGCAACAATTGCAGCAGCTGGAGACGATCCGTTCACAGGAAAAATGATCGCGCCGGACTACAATTCCCAGCAGCCATCCCACTGTTTTCATCCGCAAATTCCGCACAGGAGCCACGCCCATGCT
>CAZBII010000210.1:0-7408 GCA_964491665.1 uncultured Moraxellaceae bacterium | reverse complement strand
AATGAACGCAAGTACTGTGGATAACACGACAATCATTGCCCGCTTCGGGCTGATTTTTTCTTCGGGGACAGCTGGTGGATCGATTATCTTAAAAATATACTGATCGCGGACATTTGCCAACATTATAGTTTGCATTTG
The DNA here is from genome assembly GCA_964491665.1 of uncultured Moraxellaceae bacterium. Classification (GTDB taxonomy): domain Bacteria; phylum Pseudomonadota; class Gammaproteobacteria; order Pseudomonadales; family Ketobacteraceae; genus Ch67. Next base: position 7,270 of record CAZBII010000210.1, on the reverse strand, counting down.
CTTTTCAATAAGCTGGTAAAAGACCTGCTGCATACCTGCAAGCGGGGTTTTCTCAAGCTGCTCTTTCAGGTAATCAATACTTCTATTGGCCTCCTCAATATCACGCTCACGCAACTGCGCATTCAAATCAGCGATCAGCCACTCAAGCCACTGCTGAGCCAGAACCGGTGACTGATGTTCAATGCTGATACTTATCAGGCCTGTATCCTTGGCCTGACTCACCTGCAGCATCCGACTGAACGCCTGGAAGGCTCGCCATTCGCTCGGCCTCGAACCTGACGACTCTTTGTTGGAGGAGAGCCAACGCCCGTTTGCCGAGTCATAGATTCTTTCATCAATAACCAGCTGACCGGTGCCGGGATTCCACTCTTTGCTTGCCAGCAACGGCACCAATATATCGCGCCTATCGATAAAGCTGACCAGAAAGGAACGCGACTTCAGCACCTCGAGACCAATCGCAACCTTATTCGCCTCTCCCTTTCCCAAAGTAACACCCGCCAAAGATGCAAGCCCACCCAATTGCCCGGCAAGTGCCGCAAGGCCACCACCACTGGACTCCTCTGCCGGCGCCAGCAACGCTTCAGATCTATAGATGTTTGGCGTACTCAACGTGACTGCGACAGCAATCATGCCAACCAGCAGCGACACGCCCGCAATTACCCACTTTCCGCGCCAAAGCGTTACAAATAGCTCGCGCATATCGATTTCGTCTTCGACAATTGCGTATTGAACTGGGGGAAAGCCGGGCTCTGTCTGCCGTGGAATTGAATCTCGCATTGAATATTCCTATTCGTTAGAAACTCGCAACCGCCGCTGCACCCAGCGCGACCTGATAAAACACCTGCGACACACTGGTCCACAGCGTCAGCGACTTGATGCGATCAGCATCCAGCGGCACCACCACGGTATCACCCGGCTCGACATTGTCAGCATCACGCGAGAACCAGCCAGACTTCTGCGGCAGGAACACGCGGCCGTTGGCTTTCACCACGTAAACACGCTTCTTGTCGGCCTTCACATTGGCACCGCCAGAACGCTCGATGTAATCATCAACATCCAGCTTCGATTCATACAGATGCGACGTCGGATACTGCACTTCGCCCACCACCGTCACCGACTGTTTGAAGCGCGGCACATGCAGTTTGTCACCACCCACAATCTTCACATCCTGCTGGTCAGGTTTTGCAATCAGTTGTGGTAGATTGATCACCATGCGGCCCAGCGGCTTCACTCCCTCGATGCTCTTCAGCAACTGCTGCGCATCCTGCACTTCGACTTTTTCCTTATCGTCCTGCTGCTCGATGTTCGCTGCCGCAATGTCGCCTTCCAGCCGCTTCTTCAGTTCTTCCAGACGCTGCGCTTCCAGCTCCTGCAGTTCCTTGCGGGTGAAAATGGCACCTTCCGGATAAGCCTGATCCGACAAGCCACCTGCACGCTGCAATACCTGTGACAAAGTTTCGCCACGACGAATGGTGTACTTGCCAGGGAACATGACTTCACCTGTGATTTCAATGGTTTCCTCGGCGGTCCAGTCCGGCAGACGGCGGATATTGAGGCGGTCTTCTTCCTGCAGCTGGTACTGATTTGACGAAGCCAGCTGCACATCCACGTAATGAATCTGCTGGCGCTGCTGCTCGTCGAGTGAATAGCGGGTAATCTCGCCGGAAAGGTTGTAGGCGTTTTCATTCAGGCCGCCAGCCAGTGCAATCAGCTGCTGCGTGGACATGCCTTCGGTAAGCGGATAGCTGCCCGGAAAACGCACATTGCCGGTAATATTCACCACTTTCTGCCGACTCTCGCGACTGGCCTGCATGCGCAGCCGCTCGATGACAGACTTCAACAAGTCAGCGCGATCCGTTTCCAGATCGAACACCCGGATTTTGTCGCGCGGCTGCAGTGCGATATCGGCGGCACTGCCGGGCTGGGTCAGCGCCTCTCCCAGATTGAACGCCAGCACTTTCAGCTGCCGGGTGGGTACGATTTCCCGCTCGATGATGGCAGCGTTCAGATCCGGATTGGGCAGCAATTCGCGAATTCCGCCCAGTGCATGACTGACGCGCATGCCGGGCTTCCAGGCATTGATGCCGGGACGTTTCACATGCCCATCCACAGTGACGATGTTTTCCATCGTGTCGAGCACGGAATAGATACGCACCAGATCGCCCGCCTTCACCGTCAGGTTCCGGCCCTGCGGCTCCGCCAGATTGATATCCACAACGGTTCTGTCGCCCTGGCCATTGATCCGTTCGATACGCGACGCCTGCGGATACGCCGTCGGCAGCAGACCACCGGCCAGTTTCAGAATATCGCCAACACTTTTTTCATTTTTGACTTCATACAAGGCAGGGCGACGGGCCTCACCAACAACACCCACGGTGGTGCCCACTGGCGGAATGAAAATGACGTCGCCCGGCAGCAGACGCGCATCATCACGGGTATCGCCACTCAGCAGCAGATCGTACAGGTCGAGCCGCGTCACTACTTCGCCCTGCCGCTTGAGCTGGATGTTGCGCAGCGAACCAATCGGCGTAATGCCACCACTGGCAAACAGCGCGTTGGTCATGGTGGAGAGCGATCCGACAATATAGGAACCGGGCTGCACTGCCTCGCCCAGCACAAACACGCGAATGGTGCGCAGCGTTCCCATCGTCACCGAACTTTTTACGCCGATCATCTGTTCGGAAATGGTGCGGTCGATCACGGCCTGCGCTTCGCTGAATTTCAGTCCAGCCAGCGCAATGGGACCGATTTCGGGAAACTGCACCACTCCCTCGCGACTCACCGTGAGTGAATGGCTGTTGTTCTCCTTGCCGTACAGCTGTACGACAAAGGTATCGCCAGGGCCGACGACATAATCGGCGGGTACCGGAATATCAACGTTGGGTTGGAAGGCCGTTGCGTTGTTGCTGAACAGATCGTAACCAAATGGCTTCAGGGTTTGTTCCGCATCTGCAGACTGCACACCGTTCAGTACCTGCTGGCCATCCGGCTGCAACCCCCAAGTCTGAGCTTCCGGTTGCAACTTTCCATCACGTGGCATTTGATCCTGCGTTGCGTAAGGGAAGCCCGCCGGCCCCTGCTGATAAGGGGCATACTGCTGAGCTTGCGGGTTGACATATTGCGGAGGAGTTTGTCCAACGGGCTTGCGCAGATTTTGCGTGTCGGCTGGCAGGGTTGTCTGTTCGCTGCCACCGGCCTGCAGCTGATCAAGATTTACACCATACTGACGCGCGATCCGCTCCTGCTCCGCACGCGGCAATTGTCTGAACTGTTCAATCTGTTCCGCCGTGGGCGTAATCGCAAATGCAGACGGAGCACACACCCACATCAACACCACAATGAACAGAAATATTTTGCCAAGTCTGTTATTGGAATTTGTATTCAACTGCCAGCCCCACGCCTGTCCCATTGATCTTCTCATCGTTCCAGATGATTTCTTTTTCCACATTATAGACGGATGGTGTGATTTTGAAGTTTTTTATAACAATTGCGTAAGCGGCCTCCAGCAGCAGTGTTTCCACTGCGTCCGCGCCGAACACGCTGCCAGCCCAGACGCCAGCACGATTGCTACCGTCACGATTCAGATTCAGCTGCATCAGACGCCAGGAAATCTGGTCACCATCGGCGAAATAATGATCACCCAACAATACAAGCGCGCGCGTGTCGTTATCGAACGATGCGCCGATGGGACGGGAACGGAAACGATAGCCGGACAGATAAATGCCATGCTCGTACGCAGAATTGGGGCGCGGACCACTGTGGGCGCCCGCCATTGAATCTATATATTCCAGCGCGAAGCGGTGAAACAGATCACGCGACGCAAAAGCTGTTTCAATTCCGGCCAGATCCATGCCACGCGAGGGAAAGCCGTTGCTCTCGTCCTCACCTGTATATTGCAAATAAAAAGCAGATTGTGCCTGCAGCAGCGGGAAACTCAGCCGGAAGTCCACCGTGCCCAGCTGATTACCGGGCTCGTTACTTTCACGATCAATACCATCATCACCCGAGTTGTCATTCCCCACCACCATGTCCCAGAAGCTGTCCAGTGTCTGCGGTCGCCCCTCGCCACCCCACTGCGCATTGCGGGAGAAGCCGATCTCCAGCGCATTGAATGGCCGCACCGCCAGCCGCGCGCCCAGCAGTTTTGCATCCGGCACGGCGCTTTCACTTTCCAGCTGGCCGGCAAACAGGGTCAGCGTCCAGGGGCCAATCCAGCTCAGCCAGCGGGTTTCAAACGGATCGGAAAAATTGCGCTGCAACTGCACGGCATTTATCGGGCGCGCATTGTGGGAAAGATTCAGACTGGTCTGCCAGCCTGGCCCCCACCAGCGATCGATGGCGCCAGCACTAAGGGACCAGTTGCCGATCAGTCCGGCCAGATAGCTGCCGTCATAGCGGAAATCCTTGTTATCGATGGCGTCCGGCGCCCAGGTCAACCGCAGACGCGCCGCCAGATGCTCACCCAGCCAGTCCACTTCACCCCGCGCTTCATTCTGCTCGCGCTGGTCACTGGCAAAACCGGTGATCGCCGCCGGATCACTGCGCCCTCCGGCATAGGCATTGAGATTGACGCCGTCCGACGCCCGGTTCAGCGCAAAGCGGACATAGGAAAGCGACCACTGGAGCGAGTCCGCCAGCTGCAGGTGTTCGGCTTGTTCGAGATCGCGGGAAATGGCGCCCCACATCAGGGGCCAGGTGGTGACGGGAGACTTGATGATGCCGGCGTCCGCCAGCACTTCGACATGGTGCCGCAGCTGCTCGTCGCCCGGATCGATCCAGGGCGCAGCGCGCAATTCTTCGGCAACGCTGACGGCTGCCGCCAGCAACAGACATTTAAGAGCAGTTCGATCCATTCCCATTAACGGTTACACCGCTTTTAATAATTTTTCTTCTACCACCAGAGTCTGGCGTCGGTTGAGGATGGTGAGCAGCACCAGGGCGCGCTGATCGCCATTGGCACACAGATAGACAGCTTCAATGCCCTTGAAGGGACCGTCCCTGAATTCCACCGCCTGATCGCGCACAAACAGGGGCGCGTCACGATGGCCATTTTCCTTGAACTTCAGATAATCGATGAAGGCGTCGTCGGCAGTCGCCCACCAGTCGCCATACTTGATGATGTTCTGGACACCGCGGGTACTGCGCACGGTATGGAAGGATTCGGCAAACTGGTCCAGCTGAATGAACATGTAGCCGGTGAAAAGCGGTTCACGGCTGCCGTCTTTGCGGATCAGCCAGGGGCAATACACAGTGAATGCCTGGTTTTCCAGATGGGTGATGGCGCGTGCTTCCTGGCGCGGCTTTGATTTAAGGACATACCATGGCATGTACTGACTTCCCCTAAATTGTATCCATACTGTCACTCAAGTGTTACACCTTGATATTCAAGTGTTTAGTTCTGTGAAGCGACGCAGACAGTATTCAATTTTACAGGCTGCCGCACAAGTCATTTTTTCGACATGCCAGAAACGCAGAAGGGCGACCCTGGGCCGCCCTCGATTGCTCTGCTACCGGTTTCAACCCAATATCCGGATCGGCTAGCGGGACACGCTGTCCTGCTTCGCGGTGTCTGCTGCCGCAGGCCCGTTCTGCAGCTGTGCAATCATGTATTCAATGCCGTTGCGCTTGAAGTCCTCGGCACTGGCCGTCTTGAAGCTCTGCAGCACACTGACACCTTCCACCGCCACGTCATACACCTGCCAGCGCGCGGTTTTCTTGTCCACGTAAAGCTTGTAGCTGATCAGATACTTCTTGCCGGTCAGACGCTCCAGCACTTCACTGTTCACGGCCGCGCGATCGCCCGCCTCATTGGTACGGGAGCCGGTAACCGTCAGGTCGTACTGCTTGGCCGGATCATACTGGGTGACGATGGAGACGCTGACCCGCTCGCGGAAGGCATCGGTATAGCGCTTCTGCTGCTCGGGGCTGATCTTGCGCCAGTTCTTGCCGAGGATCTGCTTGGCCATGGTTTCGAAGCTGACAAAAGGTACCAGCACTTCGTTGCCGATGGTGATCAAATGGCTTTTATCAGCCTTGATCCTGGCTTCATCCTGCTTGATTCGCGCATTGACCTGATTGAAGAGATCCTTGATCAGCTGGTCGGGTGGGGTGATCTTGCCCGCCGCAGCCACCGGCGCCGAGAAGGTCAAAACCGCCAGCAAGGCGATGATAAATGCACGCAGAAAGGACGGAACGGAATGCAGACTGAGTTTCACCGGTGACTCCATCAATACGTTTGGGTGCGGGCATTATAAAAAATTGGCCCGCGCAACGAAATTGCCTTAATACCAAATGCTACTCAACGGTCATTCGACCTTCGTTCCGGCGCAGCGTTCCGGGACCGATCCCCTTGACGTTGCCCAGATCCTCCACCGTGGCGAACGGTCCATGCTCGTTGCGGTAGGCGATGATCGCCTGGGCTTTTTTCTCGCCGATTCCCTCCAGCGCCCGGATCAGGGTTTCCTCACTGGCCGTGTTGATATTGATCGGCAGCGGAATAATGAAATTCTTGTCGGTTCCCCGCCTTTCCGCCAGCGCAGGGCCAGACAGAATACAGACAAGACAGAGCAGTAGCACGGTAATCAGTCGCATAACAGTTCCTCTGGATTGTGGATTTCATCCAGAGAGACAGAAGCAACACAAAGATTGGTTCAGAGGCTGGCAAGAATGGCTTCCAGCGCCTGGGCCGGATTGTCGGCCTGGGTAATGGGCCGGCCAATGACCATGTAGTTGACGCCGGCCGCCAGGGCCTCAGCTGGCGTCATGGTGCGACGCTGGTCGTCAGCAGCAGACCCCGCCGGGCGGATGCCGGGGGTCACCAGCTGGAAGTCGGGGCCCAGCGTCTGACGCAGACGGACTGCCTCCTGGGCCGAACAGACCACCCCGTGCAGCCCGCTGGCCTGCGCCAGACCGGCCAGCCGCAGCACCTGATCCACCGGTTCCAGATCCAGCCCGATCTCGCCCAGGTCGCTGCGCTCCATGCTGGTCAGCACAGTCACTCCAATCAGCAGGGTGCCACTGCCCGCCTGCTCCACCGCGGCCCGCGCCGCTTCCATCATGCGACGCCCGCCGCTGGCGTGTACGTTGACCATCCACACGCCCAGATCCGCCGCCACCGCACAGGCCTTGGCCACCGTGTTGGGAATATCGTGAAACTTGAGATCAAGGAAAACCTGGAAGTCGCGCTCGTGCAGGGCCTTCAGTATCGCGGGGCCTTCCCGGGTGAACAGTTCCTTGCCGACCTTGACCCGGCAGCGGGCGGGATCAAGCC
>CAZBII010000209.1:0-7428 GCA_964491665.1 uncultured Moraxellaceae bacterium | reverse complement strand
ATTCGCCGGCGGGCATCGAGAAAGGCGCGATGATGGCAATGTATTTTACCGACCGCGCGGTGGTGGTGACCAACCCGGAAGTGTCGTCGGTGCGCGACTCTGACCGCATCCTCGGCATCCTGCAGAGCAAGACGCTGAAAGCAGAAAAAGGCGAGTCCGTGAAAGAGCACCTGCTGCTGACCCGCTACAGCCCCGAGCGCGTGGAAAAAGGCGAGATGCTGAGCGTGAAGGACGTGGAGGACATCCTGTCGATTCCGCTGCTGGGCGTGATTCCCGAGTCCAAGGCCGTGCTGTCGGCGTCCAACCAGGGCAACCCGGTGATTCTGGACGAGGAAAGCGATGCCGGTCAGGCCTACAAGGATGCCGTGCGCCGTCTGCTGGGCGAGAACGTTGAACACCGGTTCCTCACCGCCAGCAAAAAGGGAATCCTGTCGCGGATGTTTGGAGGGCGCTAAGCCATGAGTCTGATCGACTATTTCAAGGCCCGCAAGAAAAGCACTGCCAGCGTGGCGAAAGAACGCCTGCAGATCATCGTGTCGCACGAGCGCACCAAGCGCACCGGCCCGGACTACCTGCCCGACCTGCAGCGTGATCTGGTGGCGGTGATCCGCAAGTACATTCCCATCAGTGACGACATGGTGCAGGTGTCGCTGGACAAGAGCGACGAGCATTCCGTGCTGGAACTGAACATCACACTGCCGGAAGCGTCGTAAGTTTTACAGCACTCATCCGGAACAACAAAAAAGCGCGGAGGCCTGCTGGCTTCCGCGCTTTTTTTATTCCCCGGAAATCTCCTGCGCCATTGCCTGCGATGCGTTCCAGATTTTATCGGTGTCTTCCGGCAGCAGGAACCGCTGTTGCAGGGCCCGGTCAAGAGACTGCCTGACGCGCGCCAGATAGTGCTCGCGGGAAGGGTAGATGTCAGTCAGCTGCTGCTTGCTGAATTTTTCCATGGTGCCAAAAATCATGCACATGATGCTGCCAGTGCCAATGCCGCCGAAGCGGGCCAGCGGCGCGTCGACATAGGGCGAGCGGATGCCACCGCGCGCATTGCCGAATTCATCCACCGCTATCCGCAATGGCATTCCCTCCACTTCCAGACGGTCCGCCCTGGCGGGGGCAACACCATCCCGCAGCCACAGATCCAGCGCGTGATAGGCCGCATTCAGCGTAAAGTGATGAGCGGGATTGGCATTGACCGGCACATCGCACGGCATGAGAAGCGGCACGGCATAGGACTGCGAAAGCAGACCGGCATAACGGGAAGAACGGCCGCTGTCGAACAGCCCCTGAATCGTATAGGCACCGGCATGGGCGGTGCCGGCCACCTCCCACAGACGGAAGTATTCGGAGTCGGACTGACGGTTTTCGTAGGCTGTTCCCGGCAGGAATGACTCGACGAACAGATCGGTCTCCGTCTGCAGCATCATCACGGGCTTGTACAGATCCTCGCGTATTCTGACCACGGCCGGTGGCGCCGACAGCGGCTGGGGATATTCCGAAACCGGCGCGCTGGAGCCAAAACGGCTGTGCACAAAGAAGCCGTCAAAAACGCCGTCCGTTTTACCCAGCAGGTTGATGTAGGTGATCAGGCGCGCTGCCGACTGGGAATCGCCTGCGCCGATCATTCTTTCCACCGGCAACCCTTCGAGAAAATCCTGCGCGTCCGGATGCCGGATCTTTTGCGCGATCTGGTGATAGATGCTGTAGGAAAAGCTGTCGCCGGGATGATTCAGCCTGTTGTAGCGCGCCGGATTCAGTTTTTTCAGCGAGGCATTGAGAACGCCATCCAGCAGACCGACCTCGCCCACATTATCGATGCCTTTGCGCTGCGCGCTGATGCCCACCCAGGCATAACCCTCGCGAATAAATTCCGTGTGGGCAAAATTCCACTCCGCTGGCGCATCGGTATTGCCGGACACATTGATCCATTCCACCACGACGGTGCCATTGAAATCCGCCGGATCGAGCGGGCGGTAAACCACGATCCGGGTGGTGAAATCCGCCTGTTCATTTTCGTGCGCTGTCCATTGTCCGTCGCTGGTCAGATCGCCCTCCGGCAGGTAGCTGACAGCAGTGCCGTCGATGAAATATTCACGGCTCTGATAGCCCACCGACTTCAGGCTGAACAGCGTGCCCAGCAGGACGGTCGTGTTTTCTGCCAGCTTGCTGCACCCTGCCAGCGGCAGCGCCAGAACCAGAAACAGCAGGCACGCAAGCCGGGGCAGACCCGGTCTGATGTGCCATCGGGAAAACGGTTTGCCTGTCTGCATGACGATACTCTTCGAATGTTGTTATTGTCCGGACGCGTGCTGCGTCAGCCCGGAAACTCTAGCGCCGCAATACCAAATGCCCAACCGCAATGACTATTGAATTTCAGAATGCCTGTTTTGAATTTCAGATCGGTGCGGCGGCGCATGATGCAGCGCCCCTCACTTCTCCTGTCGCAACTGGCCCGGAGTTTTGCCTGTCGCCGAGCGGAATGCAGAGGTGAAATTGGCGGGAGAACTGAATCCCAGCCGGTAGGCAATTTCCTTCAGCGGCAGATCGGTGTCGAGCAGATAGATTTTCGCCCTGGCGATCTGGGAGGATTTTATGTACTGGGCAACCGTGCATTGCTTCTGTTCGCGAAACAGCTTGAGAAAGTGTCGCTCGCTGAAGCCGCAGGCGCGGGCCAGTTCGGCAACGCTGGGCAGTTTGCCATGCACGCTGCTGAGACAGCTTTCGATGATCGACCAGTGGCGAGCCGTCAGTTTGCCACGGCCGTCGCTGACGGCGCGCTCCTCCTGCAGCCAGTGGGCAAATTCCACCAGCAACGCCTTGCCACAGGCTTCCACCACCGCCTCACTCATCCGGCCTGGCCGCATGGCTTCTTTCAGCAAACGGAACAGCAGGGCCGTCATCAGCGAGTTCTGGATATTGAGCGCGCGCTCCAGCTGCGCCGGCGACAGCGCAGTCATGCTGCCCATGATACGTTCGGCATAATCGGTGTCGAACGAGCACACGATGGTGCGAAATATTCCGCTGCTGCCCCGGCCGGTGAACTTTCTGCCCGGCGCCATGAACAGGGTGGTGCCGGTGGTCGCCGGATTGCGCACATCGTCATCGTAACCATACTGCGCCGATGCCTGCGGCGACACGGATAGGCCCATGCAGAAGGCCGGCCGGTCCGGCACCACCGAAACAGAGGTGGACTCTGACCAGGACATCTCCGTCACTGCGACACAGGTGGTTGCCGTTTCAAGCAGTATCAGGGGTTCCCGCAGCCGCTCCAGCAGCAGCGAGGCATCGTTGCGGGCCGAGTCCTCAATAAAAATCTGCGATTCGAAATCATGGCTGGAATCGCGCCACTGCACCGCGAAATCGGGTGTTGTCTTGATGATATTGTTCATGTGCCGGAGTATGCCTGCTTCAGCGGCGGTCCAGCGGAAATTCCGATGAATGGCGGTGATCGGCAAACACGACCGTGTCGATCATGCCCTCGCCCCGGTGCACACCGGTTTCCAGCGCATGCACGGGTTTGCTGCGCAGCAGATAGCCGCCGTCGTGCAGATCATCACCCAGCACGAACAACCCCAGCTCCGACATCAGATGCCGCACGAATTCAATCCGTCCCTTGCGCAGCATCGGCACCACCTGCGTTCGCGGCGTGACATGAATCCTGCGCATCAACAACCAGTCTGGTTTTTCCCGCGCGGACAGTTTTGCCAGCTGCAGCGGAATTGCATCGCCTTGCACCACATTGCCGCCGCCTTCGCCCTGACTTTTCAGCAGCCACTCGGACCAGTCGGTAATATTCGGCGCGCACAGATCAGCGAGAAACTGGTGGCCGGTGTGCAGCGCCGTGAAATCCTCGCCGTCCTGCACGGTCGCCGCCCAGTGCGCCTGCACCGCTTTCGCCGACGCCAGCTGCGTGGCAATGGTGGGCGCCAGCGCCACCCGCAACGTTTCCAGTTCGGCGCGCAGACGCAGCAGTCGGGTGATGTCATGCGGCCCATCGGACATGACACGGTAGTCCGCCGGGTTGTAGCCGGTGCGAAAATAAAACACCTGCACCACGCCGATGTCACGCAGCACACACAGCGGCGCCTGCGTGCGGTCGAGACGAGCGTCGATCTCGGCCAGCGTCAGGCGCACCACGCGCGCGCCCCGCTGTTCCAGTGCATGCGCAATCTTGCGCTGGTCGAAAATATTGTCCTCACTGGCTTCCACCACAAATACGATCAGCGGCTCCGTGCTGCCCAACGGCTGGGTGGAAACAGGCGCGCCGGCAAGTTGGCTGTGAACCGGTTGCATGCGCATCTGCTGCATGGCCGCCCTGTGCAGCGCGTCGGCCAGCGTATCCACTGCGGGATTGGGTGCGAACGACGGCATGGGCTCTGCCGGTGCCAGCCCTGCCTGCACCAGCTCCGGCCACAGTTCCTGCTGGATCTGCGCCAGCCCCTCACTGAACGGTCCCATGCCGGCGGCGATGCTGTTGGTTTCCACCAGTTTCCACTGGCCGGCGCGATCCTGCAGCAGATCCACCCGGATCAGGTTGACCGACTGCGCCCGCCGCTCAGACACCGGAACCGTCTGCAACTGCCGCCACAGCTGCGCCGGCAACGAAGTGCCCGCCAGAATTGGGGTCAACGCCTGCTGCAATTGCGCCGGATTGGCTGCCAGCGCCGCCAGTCGCCGGCCGATGGCGCGGGCAATGCTGCGAGCCTCGGCAAATTCCGCCGCGCCGATCTGCCACGGCAACAGGGTCAGCGGGCTGTGGGCAAGCAGGCCGTCGTCACGTTTCAGGCCCAGCTGCCGCTCCAGTGCCAGCACGGTGGCTTTTTCCGCCAGCCTGCCCAGGGCTTCCGCCGCGCCGGAGTTAACGTCCGAACCTGTGCCCATCATCACTCCCGGACTGCTTGTCATATCGCTACCCATTCCTCACGCTCGCTATATTGGGCTGCCTGCGCCGCACCCAATAGATCGAGCCCTGCCACATCCCATTCAGCGACGCTTCGCACGCGCACCTATTTCGACAATCATGGAAATATAAATTTAATCTAGCTGCGAACTGGACTCCGGTCAACCATATTTCTAGTATTATCGAAATACCTATTGATCTGAAGCAGGCAATTCAATGGCAGACGAACTGGACATCATGGCAAAGCGACTGGCGGAGCTGGGGCACCCCACCCGGCTGGGCATTTTCCGCCTGCTGGTCAAGGCCGGGCCGCAGGGGTTGCCGGTGGGCGACATCCAGTCGGAGCTGGACATTCCCGCGTCCACCCTCTCACATCATCTGGGGCGGCTGGTGCAGGCGGATCTGATCGCACAGGAACGGGCCAAGAACACACTGTACTGCAAGCCCTGCTTCGGCACATTGCAGGAGACGCTGGATTTTCTGCTGAAGGAATGCTGCCAGTGCTGAAGGCGCGCCTCAGCACCGGCAGGTGTTCACGGACGGATCTTACTGCGCCAGCGCCACCACCTCTGCGCTGCTGTAAAAATCCTTGAGATTGGCGCGAATGCGCTGCTCGGTGATCTGCCAGATCACCTCCTGCCCCAGCAGGTCCGGCAGGATCAGCTTCAGTTCGCTGGTGATAAACGCCTGATCGTAGCCCAGCGCCGACACCAGCTCCGCCAGTTTGCGCTCACCGAACTGCTCGAACACGTAATCCACCACCTGGTGAATCATGTTGTGCAGATATTCCGTTTCGCGGATTTCGTGCCAGAAATCTTCCACCAGCTTCGCGGTATCCTGCACTTTTTCCTCTTCCACATATTTCTGCGCGCGGGAAAATTCCTTCTCGCTCAGCGCGCCCCAGAAATGATCGGCGATGGTGCGGATGTTGTCTTCCGACAGCGCGTTGTTGAGGATGCGCTCGCTCAGGTCGACGGAGTTGCGCAGGTTGGCGTTGATGAATTTCTTGATGGCGCTCTCGGCAGCATCTTCCAGTTTCGGCATGGCCTTGTTCAGGCTTTTCGCGCCGAATTTCATCAGGCTGGACACGCCGGGCACGTTCTTCACCAGCGGGTTCTCGGTCATCACATAATCCTTGATGCCGTGATACAGCACGTCGCTGATCAGTTCGCCGTAAATCGGGCTTTCCAGAATGATGCGCACCACGTCCATGCGCACTTTTTCAAACTGGGCGTAATGGCTGATGGCCTTGTCGTATTCCTTTTTCGGCACCAGCGTCTGCAGGTTGGCGGAATGGTTGAGATCGGAATTCACCACCGCGATCACCGCTTTCACCACAAGGTTGCGCAGTTCTTCGGTGAAGGGCACGGTTTTCACCAGCCGGCTGATGTGCTGCTTGAGTTTGGTCACGTCCAGCAGCTGCGTCAGCGTGACATTTTCGCCCCAGCCATAAATGGCGGCGGCTTCGCGTTCGATGGTGTCCTGCAGGCCAGCGCCCTGAATGCGCGACAGCAGAAACTGCACATGCAATTGTTCCAGTTGCGCCAGTGTGTCGGTGGTGACGGTGCTCATACTTCCCCCTGATGAAATTGGATCTTCCTGGTTATTGAGTGGTGTGCGGCGCGTGCGCCTGTTGCTGGCGCCGGAACGCGGCGGGTGTGAGGCCCAGCCAGCGCTTGAAGGCGCGGTTGAAATTGGAGGTGTCGCTGTAGCCGAGTGTGGCGGCAATCGCGTCAACGGACTTGCGGGATTCGCTCAGCAGCAGCCGGGCCTGTTCCAGCCGCACCTGATCCAGCAATAGCTGGAAAGAGGTATCCGCTTCCAGCAGACGCCGTTTCAGTGTGCGCGGCGACAGGTGCAGCTGCAGCGCCACCTGCTCCAGTTTTGGCCAGGCGCCCTCGAAGTCCTTCAGCAACCGGGTGACACGATACACCAGGTCGTCCTGCACCTGTATGGTCTGCAGTTCCTTTTCGCACTGCGCTTCTGCCAATTGCCGCGCCACCGGATCGGACAGCACCAGTTTGCGCTGCAGATGGCTTTCGGGAATGCGGATCTGGTCGACGCTGTCATTGAACTGCACCGCATGCTGCACCTGGAACAGGCGGCGCGCCTCATCGAACCAGGCGGGCCGGTCGCAGGTCCGGCGCACCTGAATATCACCGGGTACTTCGCCCAGCAGATTCACGCTCATCACCGCAAAGCTGGTCATGAACGCTTCCAGCATGAACGCGTAGGCATCGCCCATGGGTACCGTTTCGACGATTTCCACCACGCCGAAGCCTTTCTCGCGGTAATACAGCAGATTCATGAATTCGAAACGGGTGCGGCAGTATTTCATGGCCAGTTCCAGCGCCTCGCCCAGGGTGGACGCGCTCATGGCGGCAAAGCCCAGAAAGCCGTGGGTGGAAAGCTTGAGTTGCAGGCCGAACTGAAAGGCCAGCGCCGGATCGCGGGTCAGCTGGCGGGCGTTGCGGATCAGGGCAATGTACTGGCGGGTGGTCAGGCGACCATCCAGTGCGCGCAGG
>CAZBII010000208.1:0-7536 GCA_964491665.1 uncultured Moraxellaceae bacterium | reverse complement strand
TGCAGGATGTCGCAAAAGCATGCCAACTATAACACGATGTTTGCAATGCTTTTGTGCGGCTTTCCAAGGGATGAGGCCGGTGGTAATGTCCGCGCTGGTTGCGCCGGTTTTTGTGCTGTCAGAAGGATGCCGAACAGATGAAACGAATTGCCCGCCTCGGCACCGAAGCGTTCAGTGCCAGTTCCGCACTGACCGGACACAGCGAACTGGTCCGCCTGCTGAAACCGCATTTGCCACCGGCGACAGTCGCCCTGTTTGCCAAACCCAAGCCGGCCGATGGCGGCATGATGGAATGGTATTCGGAGCTGGGTGGCCAGCCGGTGCCATTCAGCCAGTTGCCGCCAGCGGAAGCGGCGCAGGTGCAACGTCTGCTGGACGAGCGGCTCGATTCCATCCGCCAGCTGGCCGCGCGCCTGGAAACACAGGGTGGCGATGGCGTCCAGCAGGCAGCCCTGCTGCGCGAAGCCGCACGTTACCCGGACACCAGCACACTTTATTCCCTCAATGGCCAGCCTGTTCTTACCTTCTGGGGTTACAGCCTGAAAGGTGCCGCGCCGGTTGATCTGGCCACGCCGGTGGCTCCGGCGCTTTCCCCGCCTGCGGGTTCTGTTCCGCCTGCGACGGCTGCGCCAGTCGAAATCCCGCCGGTTGCACCCGCCGCTGCAGCGTTGGCAGGCACCGCGATCGCAGACAAAAAACGCAGTCGCGGCTGGCTCTGGCTGTTGCTGCTGTTGTTGCTGGCCGGTCTGCTGGCGGCGCTCTGGTGGTTCTTCCTGCGGGAGGACGACCAGCCCGCGCTTCCGCCGCCGCAGCCCGTGATTGAGCAGCCGGCGCAACCGGAACAGAAGCCGGAAATACCCCAGCAGGAAAAACCGGAAGAACCGAAAGCGGAAGAACCGCCCGCAGAGGAAAAGCCACCGGTCGATGCTGCTCCCGTGGAACAAAAAGCAGTGGAAACGCCGCCAGTGGCGGAGCCGCCTGCCGTCGAAACCCCGGTCGCCGAACCGGCGCCCCCGGCGGAAGAACCCGCTCCACCCGCACCTGAACCCGATCCACTGGACCTGCTTACTGAGAAAGTGAAGGCGGCCACCGACTGCGCCGCCCTGCAATCCCTGCTGAAAAATGAAAAGCAGCTGCAGGACACCGACCCGCGCGCCGTCGCCCTGAAGCAGCAGGTGAACGACAGGATCGCCCGGCAGTGCCAGCAGGAGCCGGCCAAACCGCCGCAGGCGAAACAGGCGCAGATCCAGCAGGCGAAGAATCTCTGTCCGGGCCAGCGTCCACCGGAACTGGCGCCGGAACTGATCATCGTGTTCGACGCCTCCGGTTCCATGCAGGAAAAACTGCCGCTGACCGCGCAGGAGCAGCTCAAGCGCAAGGTCACCCAGGATGTGATCGGTGGGCTGGGCGGCCTGATCGGTGGCAGCGCCGGAAGATCGGTGGGCAAGGCCGTGCAGGATGCCACCATCGGCGAACCGCCTACCCGCATGACCGCCGCCAAGGAAGCCGCCACCGCCGTGGTGCGCAAGACCCCGCGCGACACCAACATCGGCCTGGTGATGATCGAGAACTGCCCCGGCGCCCGTCCGGCCGGCTATTATTCACCGGCGCAGCGCGGCAGCCTCACCGGTCTGATCCAGTCGCTGAAACCGGTCGGCGGTACCCCGCTGGGGGACGGCATCGCCAAGGGCGGTCAGATGCTCGACGGCGTTAATCGCCAGTCGGTGATGGTGGTGATTTCCGACGGCCAGGAAAGCTGCGGCACCGATCCCTGCGGTGTGGCGCGGCAGCTGGCGCGCACCAAGCCGAACCTTAAAATCAACGTGGTGGACATCATGGGCACCGGCGCCGGCAATTGTGTAGCCAATGCCACCGGCGGCCGCGTATTCACCGCCAAGAGCGTGAAAGACCTGAACCTGATGGTGACCCAGGCTGCGCAGGACGTACTCGGTCCCGGCAACTGCCGCTGACTTTCAGCATCCGGATAAATTGACACTGATGAACTGCAACGGAATACACGCAGCATGAAACGAATCGCACGGCTTGGCTCGGAACAGTTCAGCGCCGCAGACGCACTGGCTGGTCACAGCGAGCTGGTCCAGATCCTGAAACGGCATCTGCCGCCGTCCACTGTCGCCCTGTTCGCCAAACCCAAACCTGTCGAAGGCGGGGTGATGGAGTGGTATTCGGAACTGGGCGGGCAGCCGGTGCCGTTCAGCCAGCTGCCGGCGGCGGAAGCGGCGCAGGTAAAACGCCTGCTGGACGAACGCCTCGATTCCATCCAGCAGCTGGCGGCGAAGCTGGACGGGCAGGGCGCCGAGGGTCAGCAGCAGGCGGCACTGCTGCGGCAGGCGGCGCGTTATCCGGATACCAGTACCCTCTATTCCCTCAACGGCCAGCCAGTGCTCACCTTCTGGGGTTATGGACTGCGCGGCGTAGAACCGGTCGCGGGTGCCGCCAACCTCAACGCAGCGCCGGCAGAAGCGGGCGCACCTGCACTGGCATCTCAAGTAACACCGGAACTGGCCGCCGCTGCGCCGGTTGGGGAGAAAAAACGCCGCTGGTGGCCCTGGCTGCTGCTGGCCCTGTTGCTGCTCGGTCTGCTGGCGGCTTTGTTGTGGTGGCTGTTCTGCCGCGAGGAGGAGCCCGTCGTGCCGCCGCAGGAACCACCGGCCATCGAACAGCCAAAAGCAGAACCTCCCAAGGAAGAACCCGTTGCAGAACCGCCGCAGGAAGAACCCGTGGCCGAGCCGGAACCACCCGTTGAACCCGAGCCGCAGCCGGAACCCGAACCGGCACCTCCGCCGCCGCCCCCGCCACCTCCACCGCCGCCGGACCCGCTGGAGGAACTGGCGAAGAAAGTCAGCGCCACCCAGGACTGCAATGCCCTGCAGAAAATGCTGGGCAGTGAAAAGCTGTTGCAGGGCAAGGACCCGAAAGCGGTCGCTCTGAAACAGCAGATCAACGACACCCTGAACCGCAACTGCAAGAAGCAGATGATCGAGCAGGCGAAAAACCAGTGTCCCGGCGAGCGGCCGAAGGAACTGGCGCCGGAATTGATCATCGTGTTCGACGCGTCCGGCTCCATGGATTTCAGCCTCAATGCCAGCCGCGAGGAAATCATGCAGGCCGAGCAGATGCTGCGTTCCATGGGCAATGCTGGTCCCGGCGGACAGATCCTGGGCGTGCTGGCCGGCATGGCCGCGCAGGAGCATCTCAAGCGCGAGCCCAAGCGGATCACTGCGGCCAAGCAGGCGACCGCCTCGGTGGTGCAGCAAATTCCCCGTGACGTGAACATAGGCATGGTCATGATCGAACGCTGCCCCGACGCCCGTAGCGCTGGCTATTTCACCCCCGGTCAGCGCGGCAGTCTGCTGGGCCAGATCCAGGGCATCCGGCCGGTGGAAGGCACGCCGCTGGCTGCCGGCGTGGCCCGTGCCGGCCAGATGCTGGATGGCGTTAACAAGGAATCGGTGATGCTGGTGGTGTCCGACGGCGAGGAAAGCTGCGGCCAGGACCCGTGCGCCGTGGCCCGGCAGCTGGCCCGCAGCAAGCCGCACCTGAAAATCAACGTGGTGGATATCATGGGCACCGGCGCCGGCAACTGTCTGGCGCAGGCGACCGGAGGGCGCGTGTTCACTGCCCGCAACGTGAACGAGTTGTCACTGATGACGAATCAGGCGGCGAAGGATGTGCTGGGTCCGGCGAACTGCAAGCCGTGAGTTGTTGTACAGGGAGATTCCTGCAGTGCGCGAGGCTTGCGTTGCAGGTCAGTAACTCCGCGCTGTAATCACCCGGCCCCAGTAGCTGTCATAGGGTGCGCGCCAGGCTTCCTGGTGCAGCCAGCGCAGGGATTCCTTGTCCTTCGCCAGCATGCTGATTTCCTTGCGCGACAGGCTTTCCGGCCCTTCCTTCAGACAGCGACGGCGCAGCGCCTGCAAACGGCTCTGCTTGATGCCCCCGCGATGGCCGCGCGCCAGCGTGCAGTGCACATGGTTCATGACCGGGTCCACCACCGCCTGCACGAAGGCCGAGCGCGGCAGCTGGGCGTCGGTGACGGGCATACGCTCCAGCTCATCCACCAGCGCGCTGCCGTTCACTTCTTCCGGAATGCGCAGGAAGCCCCACTTTTCCAGCAGCAGGCCAATGCCGATCTTGCCGGTCAGTACGGAAATGGGTGCGGCCAGGATCAGCGGCAGCGCCACCGGCAGCGACCAGTAGAAGAACATCTCGTCCAGCCAGAACGCAAAACCGCTCCAGCCCAGCGCCAGCAGGGTGCCCGGTGCCTGATTGACGATGGCGTCCCACCAGCGGGTTTCCTGGGTGCGGTTCTGGCCGGCCCAGCTCAGGTTCAGGTTGAACAGCGCCTCGATGACATAGCGGGTGTGCGCCAGCATGCGGATCGGTGCCAGCAGGATAGACACGCCCATTTCCAGCAGCATGCCGCGCAGTAGCTGGAAGAAACCGCCGAACTTGCGGGTGCGGCCACGGGTGAAAAGGGCATCCAGCAGCGCCAGGATCTTGGGCAGGAACAGCAGGGCAATGGTGCTCGACGCCAGCGCCAGCGCCAGTTCCGGGTGAAACTCCGGCCACACCGGGTACAGGTTGTACTCGGACGGAAAATAGTTGATTGGCCACAGGATCAGGCGGGTAACTTCAAACGTCGACAGCACCAGGAACGCCAGCCACAGCGGCGAGGCGCAGTAGGACATGATGCCGTTCAGGAACGCCATGCGGTGGGCAAAACGCAGACGCGGCGCGAACAGCAGCAGCCACAAATGCTGCACGTTGCCCTTGGCCCAGCGCTTGTCGCGGGTCAGTTCGTCCACCACGGTGGGCGGCGATTCCTCGTAGGTGCCTTCCAGCGCCGGTTCCAGCCAGACTTCATAGCCGGCCCGCCCCATGTACGCGGCTTCCACAAAGTCGTGGCTCAGGATCGGGCCGCCGAAAATGCCGGGGCCGCTGAGGGTGCGCAGGCCACAGTGCCGCATGAACAGCTCGGTGCGGATGATGGCGTTGTGGCCCCAGTAGGCGGCGTCGCCCAGCTGCAGCGCAGCCAGACCGGAACTGAATAGCGGACCGTACAGCTGGTTGGAAAACTGCTGCACGCGGGCGAACACGGATTTGCCGTTGATCAGGCTGGGACTGGTCTGCAGGATGCCCACGTTCGGCTCGCGCTGCATCAGTTTCACCATCTTCACCAGGGTGTCGCCTTCCATCAGACTGTCGGCGTCCAGCACGATGGTGTACTCGTAGTCCTTGCCCCAGCGGCGCAGGAAGTCGGCGATGTTGCCACTCTTGTAATGCATGTTCAGCGAGCGGCGGCGGTAGAACAGGTGGCCCTCGGCGCCCAGTTCCCGGCACAGCTGGTACCAGGTGGCCTGCTCCGACAGCCAGATGTCCGGATCGCGGCTGTCCGACAGGATGAAGAAGTCGAAATGCCCGATCTGGCCGGTGGCCTGCAGCGACCGGTACACGGCCCGCAGGCCGCCCAGGGTGCGCTCGATGGGCTCGTTGTAGATGGGCATGACGATGGCGGTGCGGGCCATCGGCGTGGCGTCCAGATGCTTGCCGTGGCGACGCATCAGCGACAGGGAATCACCGCCAAAGCGGCGCAGCACGAAGCCATACAGACCCAGCCAGAAGCCAATGGAAATCCAGGTGAACAGGATGGCAAACAGGATGGCCAGACTCAGTTCCAGGGCATCGCTGCCGTGGTAGGGCAGTACATGCAGCATGTACTGGGTGCCGATGGTGACCTGGCCCAGCACCAGCGTGGTGAGGATCAGGCGGCGCACGGCGGCGCGCCATTTCCATTTCACCGTGGCGGGTGCCACGGCAGCGGATTCAACCTTGGCTGCGGTATTCATGCGTCTGAGTATCCGATGCTGCCGCGATTGACCGGCGGCGCCAGCGGCGGCAGCTCCAGTTCGGGCAGGGTGAACTGGCGGGGCAGGCGCTCCATGACCCAGGTGTACAGGTCCTGGGTTTCGTCCTGGGCCAGCGCTTCATTGACCAGCTGCAGCGCCATGATGGAAACCTCGCGCGTGACCGGCATGCCCATGCCGGCCAGATAGGCC
Source organism: uncultured Moraxellaceae bacterium (assembly GCA_964491665.1). Taxonomy (GTDB): domain Bacteria; phylum Pseudomonadota; class Gammaproteobacteria; order Pseudomonadales; family Ketobacteraceae; genus Ch67. Next base: position 1,456 of record CAZBII010000208.1, on the reverse strand, counting down.
AGCACCCGGCTCAGTACCTGCTCACAGTGAGTCTGCCCCATGCCTGTTGCCCTTATTCCCGGTCCAGCCGGATGTCGTTGTCGGGTGGCAGACGGTAATCCCAGGTTTCCGTCAGGGCGCGCTCGCCTTCCTTCAGGTAGGCGCGCAGCGACAGGGATTTGCCCTCGCCGGGCTTGGCCAGCATCGACAGGCGCCACGATTTCTGCTGCTCGTTGTACTCGACGAAGTATTCATACACTTCGGTGCCATCCAGACCGGTGACAACACCTTCCACTGCCGCACCCGCCTTGAGCTTGTCCAGGCCGCCGCCAGTGAAGTCGGTGATCAGGCGGTAAGCGCCTTTCTTCTGGCCGCCGCCGATGATGTTGCCGTCACCCACGAAGGTATTGACGCTGTAGCCGGTGTCCTGGTCTGCCAGTTCCTTGCCGCCGAAGCTCAGGTTGTAGCCGATGTGGTAGGGCTGGTTGGGCGTGGGCGCCGAGGCCGGTGTCCAGAACGCCACGATGTTGTCGTTGGTTTCCATGTTGGTGGGCAGCTGTACCAGCACGATATGGCCGGGGCCCCACTTGTTGTCAGGTTTCACCCAGGTGCTGGGGCGGATTTCATAGCGGGCGCCCAGGTCGTGGTAGTCGTTGAAGCCGTTGTCGCGCTGCAGCAGGCCAAAGCCCTGCACGTCGTCCACGCGGAAGTAATCCATCTGCAGGTACACCGGGTTGATCAGCGGACGCCACTGCCATTCGCCGTTGCCGTTGTGCACCAGCAGGCCGTCGGAATCATGCACCTGGCTGCGCCACTCGCCACGGGGACGGGAGGTGTTCTCGCCGTAGTAGAACATGCTGGTCAGCGGCGCCACGCCCATCAGCTTGATGGAATTGCGCGGGTAGAGCACGGCTTTCACATCCACCGAGGTGCGCTTGCCGGGCTTGATGCTGAACTGGTAGGCGCCGGACAGGCTGGGGCCGTCCAGCAGGCCGTACACCATCATCTGGTCGGAGTTGGCAGCGGGATGTACCAGCCAGAACTCGATGAAGGAGGGGAATTCCTCGCCGGTGGGCAAGCCTGTGTCGATGGCCACGCCGCGGCTGGAAATGCCCCAGCCGTTGTCTTTGCCCACGCCGCGGAAATAGCTGGCTCCGGCAAATACCAGGAACTGGTTCTGGATGTCAGGCTGGAAGAACGGGAAGGTCAGCTTGATGCCGGCATAGCCCAGGTCGGCCGGAATGAGTTTTTCCAGTTCCGGGTTGGTAAAGGTGAACAGGTCTTTCTTGAAGGGCAGGGGCTGGGCGCCGCGCAGGTGAAAGCCGCAGGATGCGCAGAGCGCGATCAGCGCGAGGATCAGGAAACGCTTGATGAGGCTCACGCGTCGTTCTCCGGAGAAAATCGGGGGGGATTCGGGTGGATGCGGGCCATCGTGATCGCGTCGGCGTAGTGTCCCTCGCGCAGCGCAAAGCCGCGC
>CAZBII010000207.1:0-7542 GCA_964491665.1 uncultured Moraxellaceae bacterium | reverse complement strand
ATGTCGCGGTCGCGCAGATTGATCTCCGCCGGACTGCCGGCACCTTCCACCAGGATCACGTCATATTGCTGTTGCAGACGCTGGAAACTCTCCAGCACGGCATTCATCGCCAGCGCCTTGTACTCGTGATATTGCACCGCGTTCATCTGGTGCCGCGCCTTGCCGTGAATGATCACCTGCGCGCCGATGTCTGTGGTGGGTTTCAGCAGCACCGGATTCATGTCCACCACCGGATCGAGTCCGGCGGCCTGGGCCTGCAGCGCCTGCGCGCGGCCGATTTCCCCACCGTCCACCGTCACCGCACTGTTCAGCGCCATGTTCTGCGGCTTGAACGGCACCACACGCACGCCGGCGCGGAACAGCACCCGGCACAGCGCCGCAACCAAAGTCGATTTGCCTGCGTCGGACGTGGTGCCCTGCACCATGAGGGTTGTGGCGGCCATGGTATACTCGCTTCCTTTTTTGCTATCGCGTGACGTTCGAATCGTGCTGACGCTGTTACTTATCATTCTGCTGAAAATCGTGCTGGCGCTGCTGCTGGACCAGTGGCTGGGGGAGCCGCGCCGCTGGCATCCGCTGGTGGGATTCGGCCGTCTGGCGCAGGCACTGGAATCCTTGCTCAATCACGGCGGCCATCTGCAAAGGCAAATACTGGGAATGCTCGCCTGGACGCTGGCCGTCATCCCCCTCACCGCGCTGGCATTGCTGCTGTGGCTCAGCCCCGCCGGCCACCTGTGGGACGTGGCAATTCTGTATCTGGCGATTGGCCGCAAGAGCCTGTTCGATCACAGCCGGCGTGTGTGGAACGCGCTGCAGCAGCAGGATCTGGAGGCCGCGCGCCATCATACCGGCATGATGGTGAGCCGCGAAACAAAAAATCTGGACGCCACCGGCTGCACCCGCGCCACCATTGAATCGGTGCTGGAAAATGGCAACGACGGCGTGATCGGCGCGCTGTTCTGGTTTGCGCTGCTGGGCGCGCCGGGTGCCGTGCTGTTCCGGCTGGCCAACACGCTGGACGCCATGTGGGGTTATCGCAACGAACGCTTCAATGATTTTGGTCGTGTCGCCGCGCGCATCGACGACGTGCTGAATTTCATTCCGGCACGACTGTGTGCATGTGCGTATGCCGCAGCCGGCCATGTGCGTCTGGCGCTGCACGCCTGGAAAATGCAGGCGCGGCTGCTGAAAAGTCCGAACGGCGGGCCGGTGATGTGTGCCGGCGCCGGCGCGCTGAATCTGTTGCTGGGCGGCCCGGCGGTGTATCTCGGCGAGTGGCAGGACAAGCCCTTCTTCGGCGGCCATGACACACCGCAGCCCCACGACATCCTGCGCGCCAATCATCTGCTGGATCGCGCCATCCTGCTTCTGCTGCTGATGTTTCTCGCGGTGCCGATTGCATTGCTGGGGGCGCAGGGATGAGCACGGACATGAACAGCGACATGAGCAATAACCACAGCCCGATCCTGCATGGCGGCAATCTGCACGCGGCCATCCAGCGTTACGGCATTCCCCGCGCCGACTGGCTGGATCTTTCCACCGGCATCTCGCCATTCATGTGGCCGGTTCCTGCAGTTCCCGCCGAAATCTGGCAACGTTTACCGGAAGCAGATGGCGCACTGGAAAACGCCGGGCAGCAGTATTACGGCAAACCGGCGTTGCCCATTCCCGGCAGCCAGTGGGCGATCCAGCAACTGCCGGCGCTGTTTGCTGAAAGCGGTGGACCGTGCCGCGTCTGGCTGCCGCAGGAATGTTACGAGGAATATCGCTACTGGTGGCAGTTTCACGGCCACACTTTGCTGCACTATGCAACGCTTCCCGCCGCCGAGGAAATCCAGCCACGCGACGTGGTGATCGTGCTGAATCCCAACAATCCCGCCGCGTTTTATCACGCACCGCCAACACTGCTGACTCTGGCGCAATCGCTGCGGCAAAAAAATGGCTGGCTGATTCTGGATGAAGCCTTCATGGACGCCACACCGGAACAATCCTTGCTGCCGCACCTGCAGGACGACAGTCATATCGTTGTGTTGCGTTCGCTGGGGAAATTTTTCGGTCTGGCCGGCATTCGCACCGGTTTTGTATTTGGCAATCGCAGCATTCAGGCGCAACTGCAAGAACGGCTGGGTCCCTGGGCCATCAGTCATCCCGCGCAGTGGATCGCCACCCGGGCGCTACAGGACACATCCTGGCAGCAGCACAACATCCAGCAACTGCAACAGCACAGCGAACATCTGCTCGGAATTCTGCAAAGCGCATTTCCGCACGCCGACATTCACGCCACACCGCTATTCGCCAGTGTGCAGCAGAAGGATTTTGCCGCGCAGGAATGGCAGCACCGGCTGGCGCAGCAAGGCATTCTGGTGCGCTGTTTTCCCGCTGCATGCCGGCTGCGTTTCGGGCTGGCGGATCTGCAGGGACTGCAACGACTGAAGACAGCGCTGCGCCACGCCTGATTGCATCAGCACTGCAACGGCTCAGGCCATCATGCCCGCTGGTCCGCTGGCAGCCTCTCTCCTGCCATACAGCACCACGCGGTTCCGGCCCTGCGCCTTGGCCAAATAAAGCGCTTCGTCGGCACAGTGCAACAGATGCTCGCGCGATTCGGTGGCAGCGGGAATCAGAGTATTCACTCCAATGCTGGCGGTGACGTGGAAAGTCTCACCCTCCCAGATATAGATTTTTTCTGCTGCGGCCTTCACGATCACATCGGCCACATGCCCCGCACCTTCGACTGGCGTTTCCGGCAGCAGGATCGCAAACTCCTCGCCACCGTAACGGGCAATGACATCGCCCGGACGATGCAGCAACCCCTTCAGCAGCACGGCGAATTCTTTCAGCACATGATCACCGCACAGATGGCCACGCGTGTCATTGATCTGCTTGAAATGATCCAGATCGATGATCATGACCGACAGCGGTTGCCCGCGTCGCGCCAGCTGATCCCACAACTCATGCAGCCGGATGTCAAAGATACGGCGATTGGACAGATCGGTGAGTCCATCCTTGGAACTGAGCAGTTGCAGCTCGCGGTTAGCCGTCTCCAGATCCAGCAGTGTGCGCTCCAGCTCGGCGGTTCTGGCCTCCACCAGCTGGCTCAGATTTTCGCGGTGGCCGATCTCGATCTGCAGCGCCTTCTCCTTGGCCTGGTTCGCCTCCTTTTCATTTTGCAGCGCCAGCTCCTGCGCGCGAATGCGATCGGCGCGCTCCTGGTTGATCTGGTGCAAGGCCCACTCTTTTACTTCCCGTTCCTGAATAAAGCGAAATGAAAGCGCGAAGGAGAAAATCAGGATCTCCACCGAAACACCCATGCGCAGACCGTGCGCGGCGATGAATTCGTTGTAGAAAACGCCGGTTCTCGCGGCTACAAACAGCATCAGGCACAACAGCAGCATGGCCCATCCCACCAGCACGATCTGCGCCGACCGCGATCCACGCAGCGCCAGCCGGATAATGGAACTGGCCACCAGCACTGCAGCCGCCGCCGTATTCACCGCCATCAGGATCACCACCAGGCCATAACTCGCAAACGGCAATGCCAGACAGTACAGCGCATGCAACCCGAGCAGCACCTTGAACGCCAGCCAGGTGCGCGGCACGGTGCTGCGCAAATCGAGTAAATCCCGAAAGAAAAGTGACATGAAAACGAAGATGAAGATGGACACCAGCGGCACCGTGTAATGCTGCAGCAGAGGCGATTCCGGAAACACATACTGATACAGCAAGCCCTGCTGACTCAGAAAAAATGTCAGCATCGAAAGTACATACGCCGAATAATAGATGTAGGTCACATCACGCAGCACCAGGAAAATCGCCAGCGAATACGCCACCATGATGAACAGGAATCCGTGAAAAACGCCATCCACCAGTGCGCGCTGCTCACCCATCACAGCATGCCGGGACTGCTCGACCAGCATGAGCGGCATTTCCATCGCCTCGGTGCTGTGAACACGCAGGTACAACTGGTAACGCTGCTCCGGCTTCAGTTGCAGCGGAAACAGGAATCTGGGGCTTTCAAAGGGCCGCTGCGAGAACGGCAGACTGTCGCCGGTATGCCACTGTTGCAGCAGTTGATTGCCCGCATACAGAAAAACCGAAATCTGATCGATCATCGGATTGGACTGTTCCAGAATCCAGAACCTGGCAATGTCGCGACCCGTTGCGATATCAAGCACGAACCAGTGCGGGTCCGGCTGGAATCCAAAATTGAGCGTGGATTCTGCATTCACCTTCCAGTCCTGCAATGCCACATCACGCAGCTGCTCTGGCACACGTTCATCGTTACCGGCCAGCCTGTAGCGCGCATTCATGCCCAGATGCAGTACCGGCGTGGATGCGTTGATAACGGCTGCACCGGCGGGCACAAACGGCACCGGCGCGCTTTCTGCAGACGTGTCGGCAGCGGCCAGCACCGGATGAACCAGCATGAAATTGCACAGCAGCAGGCCAAGGGCCCAGAGGATTCTGTACATGCGGCGCGTGACTTCCTTGCGTCAACAGAAGGCGATGTGTTCTTTCAGTATAGAAAGACCTTGCGACAAGCAGGCTTTCATTCACAACCCGCTTTTCAGGTATGTCGATAGCGGCAGTGTCAGCCTTGTTCGCACGATTTTTCAATCGCTTATCGCGACATATTCTTTTTCGACCGCAAATCACCTGCGCGTTACACCGATTCAGTCTTAGATCTGCATCACAAAACTGGTTACTTTTTATCCAAGACACGCTTTCACCAGCCTGTCAGTTCCGCTTTGCAGTGAGGTGTTGTATGGACGTCCGGAACGGCGAAAAAAACAAGACATGGTTTCGCAGCGAACGCATTCTTCATATCAATGATCAGTGGTTTTTTCTGACGCGGGAGCAAACGCAGGAAGGACCCTTTACGTCACGAACTGACGCAGAACGGGAGCTGAATTATTACATTCGCCAGATGAATCATTTCGCGGTTATAAGAAATCCCTGACAAACAACCAATCGGCCTTGCCGGACAAAATCCGGCAACACAACGGCAACGGATTGCCAACTCCTTCCGCCTGCAATAACCAAACACTACACAACTCAACCAGCCGCACATTGAAAATATCGCGCCTTGGTACAATCTTAATGAACAGGGCAGAGAACCTTCGCACAAACGGATCATGGCAGACTCTTTGCTTCACGCAGTAGCAAGATGAAGTTTTGACGGGAGTATCGTCATGGGTATCAGCAGTCATGATTTCCTGCAGCATGTGATCCAGCCCACGCTGCGACAACTGGGCGTAAAATCCTGCGGTGCCGAACAACTGTTGCTGGCCACCGCGAACTTTCAGTCCGGACTGGGCCTGCATCTGCAATTCAATGATGCGATTGGTGTTTACGGCATTACCGAGCAGCAGCACTGTGAAGTCTGGGATCGCTATCTGGCTTTCGATCCCGACCTGGCCAGCCAGATTCGCGGCATGGCATCGCAGCACGAATTCCCCAAGGCGCCGCATCTGGAACTGGCCACCAACCTGAGTTACGCCACCGCGATTGCGTGGATGATCTACCGCTACCGCAATGTAAAAATCCCCGACGTGTTCGACGCGCAGGATCTGGCCGACTGCTGGCAGAACTGCTTTCGCCAGAAACCGGGCAGCGAAAAGGATGGGGCGGATTTTGTGTGCAGTTACAACGAACTGATGAAGGTACACACTGCCACCCGCCTGGCGGCCTGATGGCAGTGTGATTTACCGAGGAAATGACTACAGCAGCAGACGGCGAATATCCGCCAGTTGCTGCGCAAGATAGGTCGTGAAACGCGCCGCTTCAGCGCCATCAATCACACGATGATCGTATGACAGCGACAGCGGCAGCATCAGGCGCGGCACAAATTCCTTCCCGTTATAAACCGGCTTGTGCTGCGATTTCGACACACCCAGAATCGCCACTTCCGGCCAGTTCACGATCGGCGTGAACGCCGTGCCACCAATTCCACCCAGCGACGAAATCGAGAAAGTAGCGCCCTGCATGTCACCCGGCGACAGCTTCTTCGCCCGCGCTTTCTGACTCAGCACCTGCATGTCCTTCGCAATGTCGATGACGGATTTTTTGTCCGCATCGCGAATCACCGGCACCACCAGACCATTCGGCGTGTCCACTGCGATCCCGATGTGAACATACTTCTTGAACACCAGATGTTCGCCACCCACGTGCAGTGAGCTGTTGAAGCGCGGAAACGCCAGCAGCGACTTGGCGCAGGCTTTCACCATGAATGCCAGAATCGTCAGTTTCACGTCCTGATCTTTCAGCGCCGCCGATTCGGATTTGCGGAAGGCTTCCAGATCGGTGATGTCGGCTTCGTCGAACTGCGTCACGTGCGGAATGTGCACCCAGGCGCGATGCAGATTGGCGGCGCTGAGCTTGTTGATGCGGCTCATTTCCACCATTTCCACCGGACCGAACTGCGCGAAATCGATTTCCGGCAGCGGCGGCAGACCACTGCCAGTCACCGCTGCGGCAACCGGCTTCGCGCTCAGGCGCTGTTTCACGAAACTGTGCACGTCTTCCTTCAGGATGCGTCCGCGCGGACCGGTGGCTTTCACCAACCCAAGATCCACGCCCAGCTCCCGCGACAGCAGGCGCACGGCGGGGCCGGCATGCACTTTGGCGTTGCTCGCGGCAGCGGTTGCCACTGGCGCAGGCGCAGAAGCCTTGGCCGGCGCCGCTGCTTCCACTTTTGCCGGCGCAGCTGGAGCACTGGCAGAAGCCGCCGGCGCGCTGACTGCTGCAGAAGCAACTCCGCCACCCTGCGTCAGCAATTGCAGCACAGGCGTGCCCTGCTTCACCTTGTCACCCACTTTCAGCAACAGTTTCTGCACGGTACCGGCCTGCGGACAGGGCACTTCCATGGTGGCCTTGTCGGATTCCAGAACCAGCATGGTCTGTTCCTGCGCCAGCACGTCGCCTTCTTTCACCGAAATCTCGATGACATCCACTTCATCGGCAGTACCGATGTCGGGAATGGCAATCGTCACGCTGGCGGAAGCGGCCGGTGCTGCGGCAACGGATTTCTCCGCCGGCTTTTCCGCTGCGACTGGCTTTTCCGCTGCCGGCGCTTTTGCTGCGGCAGGCGTTGTCTGCGCGGCCGGAGCCGGTGCAGATGCTGCACCCGCCTCGCCGGTTTCCATCGCCATCACCTTGTCGCCCTGCTTCACCGACTGGCCGACATTCACCACAATCTGCTGCACCACGCCGTCAAAAGGCGACGGCACTTCCACCGTTGCCTTGTCCGATTCCAGCACCAGCAGCGTTTGTTCCTTGCTGACCCGATCACCCGGCTTCACCGAAATTTCGATGACATCCACCGCAGCGGTTCCACCCAGATCAGGCACCAAAACGTCTTTTACAGCCACGTTCATTTCTCCTTGCCTCAGGATGCGGGGGGATAAGGTTTATCAGGATTGATGTTGAAGCGACGAATCGCGTCATTCACCTTGCTGCGTCCGATCAGCCCCTTGTCCGCCAGCGCATTGAGCGCCGCGATGGTGACGAAGTAGCGGTCCACCTCGAAGAAGTGGCGCAGCT
>CAZBII010000206.1:0-7550 GCA_964491665.1 uncultured Moraxellaceae bacterium | reverse complement strand
GGCCGCCGATCAGACATTCTTTCAACAAGGCGCGATCGGCTTGCGACAGCTTTTCTTCCTCCCGCTTGTTGGCTCCGGTCACCATCAGCAGCGTGAGATTTTCCATTTCACCCAGAAAATCCCGCTGCTCGTCTTCCTCTTCCGAACCGTCATCGATGGCATCGGCGTCAACCTGGAAACCCGAGGTCTCTTCAAGGTCGACTTCCGGTACCCGCTTCTGGTTTTTTTCACGTTCCCTGCGCTGCTTTTCCTGCTGATCCATCTGCTCGATGGCGCGGGTGGTTTCCGCATAAGGCGGCAGGGAAATATCCAGCTTGGGCGTAAACCGGATGTGATTGACCTTCTTGCCCTTGCTCGCAAAATACTTGCCCAGCCGGCCAAAGGAATTGCCCTTTTCAATGATGAACAGCCGGGGATCGTGGATGGCGGCAATGTGTTGCAGCAGATAGTTCGCGGTTGCGGATTTACCGGAACCGGTTGGACCAAACAGCAGCATGTGCGCGGTCATGGATCGGTCCCGCTTGTTGAGCGGATCGACTGTCAGTGGCTCGCCAGCGCGATTGAAAAAGAAGAAGCCGGGATTGCCGGTGCCGGTTGAGCGGCCATACAGGGGCAACAGCGCCGCCACGTGGTCGGCATCGCACAGCCAGGCGCGCTTGAGCCGGGCGCGATCATAGGTGTAGCGGTAGGACATGGGCAGACTGCGCAGGAAGGAGTCAATGGGCGCCAGATCCCACTTGGGCGGAATCACGGACAAGCCCGCCTGCGACAGAATGGTCATGGCATTCAGCGTGGCATCTTCCAGCGCGGTTTCGGTATCACCCCGCAGATACACACCCGGAAAAATCCGGTAAACGCGATTCCCTTGGGCCAGATAGTTGAGCGCCGCTTCCGCTTGCGTGGTGGCCAGTACCGCCTCCCGGGTGGCCTTGCCACCGGCCCTGATGATGCTGTCCAGGTGGTGCCGGATGGAAAGCTGGGATTCAATGACAATGGTCATCGAGAACATCGAGCCACGGGGTAACTCATCCCACAGCGAAACCTCCTTGCCGGACGCGTTTTTGATTTCAGCGGTAACGATCCCGGTCGCCGGGTCGGATTCCAGTGGTGTGATGGACAGGAACCGGGTGGGCTTGTCGCAGAACCAAAACCGCCCGTCTTCATCCGAGCGCGGTTCCTCGGCAAACACCGCTTGCCCAAAGTCATAATGGTGAGAACGCTTGCCCGGTTCCGGATAGCGTTTGATCGAGCGCACCCATTCATAGCCGTCTTTGGCATGCATCGGTTTGGGGGAAAAGAACGGTCCCATCCACTCGAAGAAGGCCGCCCCATCCATCCGCTTCACCGCCAAGCCGCTACCTTGCAGCGACCGCACAAACACCCGCGCCACCTGATTCAGTTCATTGGCCGGCGTTTTGCCGGGCTGCTTGAGCTTGTCATCATCGGTCACCCAATCACCGCGTTTGGTGTGGCGATAGATCACGACCCGCGCCCGCCGGGCCAGACCGCGCCAGCGGATACCGGCGGCCTCGTCTTCAAACAATCCGCGTTCCCGTGACATCTGTCTGACATGCTGGTCGAGCACGTTGAACCATTCGCGCGAGTGCAGGGAATCCCGCACCTCCGGCTTGGCATAGTGCTGCATTTCCTGCACCAGGGATTCGATCGGCTCATCCTGCAGATAGAATTGCACGATCCACGGATTGCCCTCATACACTTCCGGCACACTGCCCAGCGCCCGCACCAGACTCTGGCGCACCTTCTCGACAAATTCACTGGATCGACCTTCGATATTCACCTGGCGCAGCTCAAACACGGCTCCGACACTGACGCCATCGTTGTGCAGAAATACTTTCTGCTCGTCGTCATAATCCACCCAGGGCAAGTAATCCGAAATGGAATGCTTGGGGCCATCCCAGATCCGCGCATACTCCTTTTCAGTCAGAGGACTTTTTCCGCGCCACGGCAATCGTCCCGACAATCGATGCAACCATTCCATCGCAACCGGGAGTTTCTTGCGCAGGGCTTTTTCCGGCTCAACGCCACGTGCTGGAGTCAACATCAGCGCTCTCCCCTTTCCCGCGATGCCGTCAGAGAGCGGTCATCACTGAAGCCTCCCTCCGGAACGGCATCCGGATGATCCGGAATCCATTCACCCGGCATCGCGTATTCGTCCTTGTCGTACAGGCGGAAGGCGGTGGCATAACCCGGCACCGGTCGCCCCTTTTCAGTCAGGTGCGGGTAGACGTACATGACAATCTGCGGATTGGGGAGCACCGGGAACAGCTGGTCAATTTCATTGCCCGAGGTGCGGGTGTAATCGATCAGATCGGCCTGGGCGTCCTGCACCGGGCGGTAGGCGGGACCGGTGCGACGGGCATCAGAAGCGGAAGAAGTGGATGAAGTGGAAGAAGTGGAATCACGGCTGCGCTGGTTCTGCGCTTCTTGTTCTTCCTCGGTCGGGGGCCGGGCCGGATCGCCTTTCATGCCGCCGATATGGCGGGAATAGACCGACTGGATGTCAGGGCCGGTATCCGGCAATACATGGTTGTTGGAACAGCCCGCCAACGCCGACATCAGCACGAGAAGTGAACACGATACGCCTACTGTCTTTGCTTCCATAAACATCCCAACCCTGTGGTTTGCAGTGTTGGGGATTGTCCATAGACCGCTAAAAAAAATCGCCCGAATTGCCAAATTCAGGCGAATGGCTTTTTTTCTGAACGCGATGGGTGTGAATCAATCGAGTCGGCTGCGCCGCGCCTTGTGTGCCATCGCAATGTGAGACAATTTGCGGCCCGCCGGATCGTAGTCGATCTGAATTTCCTGCTCGACGTGAATGACCACGTCCTTGCCCGCATCCAGATAGACAATATCCACGGCCTGATCCATGCGGTCGCGCAGATACGCGGCCAATTCGTTCAGTGTGGCGGTTCCTGTCTGTCCGGCGATGTAGTCACCCTCGCTACCGGTAACGGTGGTGGACGAACCGCCCAGCGCATCCCGCGACGTGGTCGTTTGCATGGCGGCAGAAGCCGATGCCGTGGCAGCGGCACCGGCGGCGATCATGCGATCCCGCAGATACTGGGTGGCATTGGAAATCAGCGCTCCCTTGATGCAGGGTTTGCCCCAGGGATCGGACAGATAGCCAAGGCCTTCTGACATTTGTCCACCGCCACCACTCTTCTTGTTCTGCACGGTGCGGATCGTGCCGTCCTGGAAGGTGAAGGTCACGGTGTCCACAGTCGCCTGAATGCACTGCATCTCCCGATTGCCGATGGCATATCCGGTCCAGATGATGTTTTTGACATCCGGCAGATAGAGTCCATTGGACGCAATGTTTTCGGCCCCGGTGATGATCTTGAAGCGCATCAGATTTTTCACCGCATTGTTCTTGTTGGGTACCACACCCATCAAGGCCGTCATCGTCGTGTTGGAAAACAGCGTGCTGGTGTTTTCGATCGTGTAGATCGGCACTGGCTGCGGTTTTTCTGTTTTTGGGTTGGCGTTTTTCGGCGCCGCTTTCGCCGTTGCATCCACTACACCCGGTTCAGGGAATGCTGCGATGCGGCTGCGCTCTGCCGTCACACCCGTCAGCGCTGGATGGGGTTGCCAGGCGCTGATCTTCACATAACCGGGACGACCACTTCCCGCATTCGCGGGACCGGCCGGCAGCAATGTCGATCTGGCACCCGCAGTGCCGGGCAGCTTCACGCTGCTGGTATCCAGATCATCAAAACCAAATCCGCTGGGAACACCCGCCAGCGCAGGATCAAGGACGCGGGACCGGAACGGGCCGGGGGAATCCGCTGCGGCCGCATTCGCAGGCATGTCCGAACCAGTCTGACCCAACGTGGTATCGATGACACGGCTGGTTCCATCCAGTCCCGGCACGAGCGGCTGTGATGCCGGCGGCTGGCGCACCTTGGCCTGTTCTTCCTTGCGGATTTCCTCTCTCAGCTTACGCTCCAGAACCGGCAGGACGCGTTGCACGGCCTTTTGCGTTTCATCCTGAATCTTTTTGTCGGTGGAGCCATAAAACTCGCTGACATCCTTGCGCAGCGAATGCGTTTCAGCGGCCATGCCTTTTACCTGGGCCGCATAGGCAGTGGCGTCAACCAGGCGTGTCACCTCGGGTTGATTGAGGTGGCCCTTGGGCAGCGGTGGTGGCTGCTGCACGGCACTTGCGCTTGCGGTAGCAGCGCTGTCGTCACTGCTCATGTTCAGCCAGCCAATCCCGCCGACAATGACGCATACCGCGATCAGTAGTACCGGAATGAATTTATTCATGGCGCGACGACCTCCTGCAGGGGCCGATCGGAAACGAGATACCAGAGGGTCGTATCATGGGGATACTGTCCTGCTGGCGCCAGCCAGCTATGCTGTGCTGCCATGGCCAGCAGATTGACCCGCAGCCGGCGCGGATCAGGGCGCACTTCAAAGCGCGATTTGTTCGTCACCTGAATGGCGGTAACAAACAGTTCTCCCTCATAGGAGGGCGCACGCCAGGCTCCCTTCACCACGGTATCCAGTTCTGATCCGCGATACACCGCCACCGGTCCACTGGCGAAAGAAGCACTGCTGACGCCCGGCGGCAACTCGGCCAATCGGGACGGGCCATAAAACTGCCGTGCGGCAATCCGGACCAGATCCACTTCATCCAGCCAATGCTCACCCATACCATGCAGGGACGGAGTATCGGTTTGCGCCTGCTCCACCTGGGACTGCACCGACGAACCACTGGCCCCCACGCGACTATCGTGCAGGGTCAGGGGATTGGCCGGCGCTTTCGCATCCGCACTGATATCCATCAGCCACTGAATGCGGCCTGTTTTATCGGTCACCATCATGCGCTCAGTCTTGAAGGCGGCATTGGCTTTCCAGAACACCGAACCTTCCGGCGTGGCCGTCACATGAACCTTGTCAGCCACCGCGTCAGGCACAAACACATCGACCTCCACGGGATAATCAATCCGGCGTTCTGCATTGACCGGCAACGCTACCCGCAGCGGCGCACGGTTCCAGACCAGCGTTTCCGCGTCCTCAGCGGCTGTGGCAATACCTGCCAGCCACTGACTTGCCAGCATGAGCAACAACAGCGGGGCCAGCTTTTTCAGTTTGTTCTTCTGCTTCATCGGGTTCATGAGGCACCTCCCGCGCCGGTGGAGACATTGCCGTATTTCCTGGCCTCTTTTTCGGATACCAGCGGAATGTCCTGCTCAATGCCATCGACCGCCAGTTGCCAGGGATTGGCTTCGCGATTGATGTCGTAGCGCACCACGCGCACCGCCATGCGGTGCACACCGCGATTGACTTCCATGCCGGCGATGGAGTCGAGAATTTCAACATCCAGCCATACCCGCCAGTGATTGCCCACCACCTGCACCGAGTCATCGGTATAGACCGACGTGGGGAGCACCTGCATGCGCCGTTTCAATCCCCGCAACGTCCCCTTGGCAGTCCCCTCCTCGATCTCCGACACGATCTGCCGTTGATAGGTCTCGGTCATGAATTGCCGCAGGCGGTAGCGATTGGCTTCATAGTCCTGATCACCGCCCTTCTCCCACAGATGCAGTTGTTGCAGGATCAGGGGAGCAAATGCGTAAACGGTTTCCTCCGGCACGACACCGGCTTTCATCATCGTGGACAGTTGCATGTTGGGGGGATAGTAGAGCGTGATGTCTTTCTGTGCGCTGCGCCATCCCCACACGGCCAGGGTCAAGGCCACCAGCAGTCCGATATTGATCCGGCTGAGATAACGGATGTTCTTGTCCTTTTCCTGCATGACATCGTGATAGGTAGCCATCACTGGTCTCCTTCAAAGCGATTGCGACGGATCACGGACCAGGGGCCACACGAAGAGGTGGCCCCCGTTCTCCATAACCGGTCAAACCACTGCGCAATTAACAGCGGATAATAGTTCGCAGGCTTTCCGAGTTTTATGCGGCACAGAAGACTGCCGCCGTATCGCGCCAGCAACACCGCCGGGATGGGGGCAACTGCAAAGCACGCCCACCAGTGCCACAGCAACGCACACACCAGTCCGGACAGGAACAGCGCAATAACGGCTGCGCAGATCATGACGAGCAACAGCTCGTCTTCTGAAAGTCCCAGCAGCACCGATGGCGGCTCGTTGGTACGTTGCAAAATCGGCATGACCGTCTCCCCGGTGAGCCTTAGCCCAACGCCATGATCTGGGCGGCGATACCACCGGCATAGCCGAAGCCGGCAATCGCGATACCCAACCCCAGCACCATCACCAGCAGCCCACCAATCACCGTGCCGTGGAATTCGTCATTGTCACCCTGCTTGCGCGCCCGATAAGACTTGATGATGGCCGCCACGGGCACGATCAGGGCCAACACACCCAGCGCCGCCGTCACGCCCTTCAGGATCATCTCTCCCAGCTGTGCGCCCTGGGTCATGGCATCGCTGCCGGTTACGGCATCCGGTACCACTTCGTCGGCTGCCGTGGGAAGCGCCGCCAGCGCGTCCACCGGCAGGACGCCGGTCAACGCTACGATACCCAGGCCCGCCAGCAAGGCCAGTTGCGGGAAGGTCTTGACCCTGTGCCAGGAACGCACGCTCGCCGTGTACAACTGCACTTGCGCTTGCTCATGCCAGGACTTTTTTTGGATGGTCAGGTGTTTCATGGGTATTACCTCTTGTTGCGTGGTTGTTGGGCCGGGATCAATCAGCCCAGAAAGAAAATGCCTGCCAGACTGATGAAGGTGACACCCAGCGTGCCGGTGGCGACATACTGAAAGCCGTTTTCCCGATCATCACTCCACTGCTGGTATTGCCCGATGACCACCCAGAGCGACAGCAGCGTGCAACCGATAAACGTGATGGCCACATGCCACGTCTCCAGATTGTGGCCACACAGGCCACTGCCCTGCTGAAAGGCATTGAGCATGGCCTGTGCACCGGAGCTGCCGGTAGTGACTGCACTGCATGCCATTGTCAGTTCCTCAGGCGATAAACGATTGGGGTGGTTAACGGTTGTAGTGGGTGGCCAGTGGCGCGATATCCCGAGGCGCATCCCATGCGCCGTTGATGTAGCGCTGGATCAGCTCCCGTCGTCCCAGCAAATCACGCCGCAAGGCGGAATAGTTGAACTGGATACGCCCGCTGGCGCCGCTTCTGCTGGCCACATCCACCTGATTGAGAAGCTGATCGATACCCGCCACAATTTCGGCTAGACGTGCCCGCTCCAGCTCCATGGCGGTATAGGCGAGCGGTGCGTTTTCGGCGTGTGCGGAATGGGTCAGCGCCACGCCTGCCAGCGCGATTCCCATCGACAGGATTTTCAGATATTTCTGCAGCAACACGTGATTCACCTCTCTGTGCCAGCCGTGATGATTGGTGACGCCTTTTTCAACTTTTTTCATGGCGGTGTCGCGCGAATTGCTCAACTTCACTCGTGGAGCATTTTTTTTGTGCAGCTTTTTCCGGACCATCAGAAAAACTTCTTGAACCATTTACCGGTGTTGAAAATGGCCCAGCCACACAGCAGCGCGCTGGGGATAAAAATCACGTTGGGGTGAATG
>CAZBII010000205.1:0-7579 GCA_964491665.1 uncultured Moraxellaceae bacterium | reverse complement strand
CTTGGCCTGCTCGAACATGTCGCGCACGCGGGACGCGCCCACGCCCACGAACATTTCCACGAAATCAGAACCGGAGATGGTGAAGAATGGCACCTTGGCCTCACCGGCAATGGCCTTGGCCAGCAGGGTTTTACCGGTACCGGGCGGGCCCACCATCAGCACGCCGCGCGGAATCTTGCCACCCAGGCGCTGGAATTTCTGCGGATCGCGCAGGAACTCGACGATTTCCTGCACTTCATCCTTGGCCTCGTCGCAGCCGGCCACGTCGGCAAAGGTGGTTTTGATCTGATCTTCGGAAAGCAGGCGGGCGCGGCTCTTGCCAAAGGTCATTGGGCCGCCGCGACCACCGCCACCACCCTGCATCTGGCGCATGAAGAACATGAAGATGGCCACGATCAACAGGATCGGGAAGCAGGCCACCAGCAGCTGGGCCCACAGGCTCTGTTTTTCCGGCTGGCGACCTTCGATGGCGACGTTGTTTTTCAGCAACATCGGCATGAGGTCAACATCAAACAGATTGGGAAGAACGGTTTCGAATTTTTCCTGGGTGACGGTCTTGCCGGTGACCACAGAGCCGTCAATGATGACCTGCTCCACCTGGCCGCCTTCGACCTGCTCGACGAACTTGGAATAGGGAATGCGCTGGGTATTGCCGTGGGAACTGAAGTTATTGAAAACCGACAGCAGGACAATTGCTATCACGACCCACAGAATCAAATTCTTTGCCATATCGTTCAAGGGGTTACCCTCTTTCTCGCCCATCCGGCAGACGCGGGCGCGACTGCTATTTCAGACCATGTTTTTGCTACATTACTACACAATAGACGCTGGCACCAACTTTCGCCGGAACCCTGTCACGCACCGCGAAAACCCTTGGCGAGCAAGTAAGTTTCCTTGGATCGGGCACGGGATGCCTCGGGTTTGCGGGTGATCAGGGTGGTGAACCGTTCCTGCAGCAGTTTGCGGTATTCCTGCAGGCCGGCGCCCTGAAACACTTTGACCACAAAGGCGCCCTCTTTCTTCAGCACCTGAGACGCCATTTCCAGCGCCAGTTCGGCCAGATACATGGCGCGGGGCTGGTCGACGGCGTCCACTCCACTCATATTGGGGGCCATGTCGGAAATTACAAGGTCGACCGGGAGATCGCCTATGATTTCAAGCAGTTGCTTGTAGACTTCTTCCTCGCGGAAATCGCCCTGCAGGAATTGCACGCCGGCAATGTTGTCCATTTCAAGAATGTCGGAGGCGATCACCAGACCGTTGTGCCCCACCAGTTTCGCTGCCACCTGCGACCAGCCGCCAGGCGCGGCGCCCAGATCCACCACCGTCATGCCGGGTTTGATGATGCGGTCTTTTTCCTGCAATTCCAGCAGCTTGTAGGCGGCGCGAGAACGGTAGCCGTCCTGCTGGGCCTTCTTTACATAGATGTCGTCGAAATGCTCGCGCAGCCAGCGTTTGCTGGTTTTGGAACGGGACACGGGAACTACCTCGGGATACTTGCGCCATACGAACGCACTATTTTGCCTGATTATCCCCGCCGGCTGGTAACAATTCCGTGCCGGCAGGTTAGAATACGCGCCCTTGATTCCCGCATGCACAGGTATTGCCGATGGCCCTTTCCTCCGACCAGAAAAAACGTTTCCGCACGATTGCCCACCATCTGAAGCCGGTGGTGATCATTGCGGAAAAAGGCATCTCGGAAGGTGTGCTGGCAGAACTGGACCGCGCGCTGGAAGACCATGAGCTGATCAAGCTCAAGGTCAATGTGCTGGAGCGGGACGACAAGCAGCTGATCATCGCGGAAGTGGTGGAGCAGACCGGCGCGCAGCTGGTGCAGACCATCGGCAAGATCGCCGTGCTGTATCGTCCGGCGAAGAAGCAGAACCCGAAGCTTTCCAACCTGATGCGCTTCCAGGCGCTGTAAGCACCGTCCCACCTTTCTTGCACAATTCCTTTCTATACTGGCCCTTGGTAGTCATTACCCAGGGCCTTTATGTTTTCACTGCGCAACAAACTGTTTCTGGCTTTTCTGCTGTCGAGCGCGCTGCTGGTGCTGAGCCTGCTGGCGCTGTTCCAGTGGAGCTTTGATCGCGGTTTTCTGAATTACATCCGGCAGATGGACCAGAAGCGCATCGAAGCGGTGAGTGACGCGCTGGAGCAAAGGTTGGCGGGCGGTGGCGACCTGGCGCAACTGGTACAGGACGGCGTGCTGCGCGAGATCATGGAGGAATTCCGCCACCGTCCGCGCGGTGACATGCCGTTTCGTGACCACCGTCCGCCGCCGCATCCGCACGACGGACACCCTCCCTTGCGGGAAGATTTTCGCGAAGCACCGCCACCGCGGCTGCCGGTATTTGTGCTCGACCGCAACCGCCAGCCGCTGACCGGCTTTTATCGCGAATCCGCCGACAACCTGCTGCAACCTTTGATGCGTGGCGACACCATCCTCGGTTACGTGGGCATTGCGCCGAAGAAAGTGCCACAGGATTTTCTGGACCGGCAGTTTGCCGCCACCCAATCGCAGAATTTTGTCTGGATGGCGGCGATCGCCATGATCGTGTCGCTGCTGATGGCGTTTCCGATGGCGTCATTTCTGGTGCAGCGCATTGCGCGGCTGGTGGAGCAGGTGAAGCAGCTCAGCACCGGCAATTACGGCCATCGCATCGCACTGTCCGGACATGATGAGTTGAACCAGCTGGCGCTGCATCTGAATGATCTTGGCAACACCCTGCACGAGACTGCGCAATCGCGCCGGCGCATGGTGGCGGATATTTCCCACGAGTTGCGCACGCCGATCGCCACGCTGCGCGCGCAACTGGAAGCCATTGAAGACGGTGTGCGGCCGCTGGACACCAATTCGATCCATCGCCTGCATGAACAGGTGATGCGTCTGTCGAATCTGGTGAATGATCTGTATGAACTGTCGCTGGCGGATGTGGGAGCGCTGTCCTATCGCAAGCAGGTGCTGGATCTGCGCAATACGCTGGCCGAACTGAGCCACTCGATGCAGCCGCAATTCCAGAATGCCGGACTGGAGCTGTCATTGCGCGGCGCACTGGATTCGCCACTGCCGGTGCTGGGTGACGAGCAGCGCCTGACCCAGCTATTTGCCAATCTGCTGCAGAACAGCCTGCAATACACCAGCGCACCCGGCCGCGTGCTGGTGGATGTGCGCAAGGACCACCAGTGCGCGCAGATCACCATCAGCGACAGCGCGCCCGGCGTGGAAAAATCGCTGCAGCCACGCCTGTTCGAACGGCTGTTCCGCGCCGAGTCTTCACGCAATCGCAACAGCGGTGGCGCCGGCCTGGGACTGAGCCTGTGCCAAAGCATTGCGCAGGCTCACGAAGGCAGCATCGAGATCGCAGACAGCCCGCTTGGCGGACTTGCGGTAACCGTGCGCATCCCGCTGACCGGCAGCCATTCCTGATCAACACTGAACGCAGGTGACGCCATGAGCGACAGCCCACGCAACACGAAAGTCCTGATCGTCGAAGATGAAAAAGCGCTGGCGGATGTACTGAACGACTATCTGCGGCATCACCAGTTTGAAACGCGGATTGTGGATGACGGCGCCCTGGCACTGGATGCCATCGCCGCGTTCCATCCGGATCTGATCCTGCTGGACCTGATGCTGCCGCACAAGGATGGCCTGACGCTGTGTCGCGAAATCCGCAGCGAACGCGCGACGCCCATCATCATGACCACCGCGCGGGTGGAAGAAATCGACCGTCTGCTGGGACTGGAACTGGGTGCCGACGATTACATTTGCAAACCCTACAGTCCGCGCGAAGTGGTGGCGCGCGTCAAGGCCGTGCTGCGTCGTTCACAGCAGGCGGCAACGCCGGTGCCGGCCAGCGCGCTGGCGCTGCACCCGGAGTCCATGCGTGTCACCCTGTTTGGCGTTGAACTCGAGCTGACCGCCGTGGAATTCCGTCTGCTGGAAACCATGGCCAGCGAACCACGCCGCATCTTCACCCGCGACCAGCTGATGGATCGCATCTACACCGACCAGCGCATCGTCAGCGATCGCACCATCGATTCCCACATCACCAAGCTGCGCAAGAAACTGGCGGTAGCCAATGCCGGCGCCGACGTGATCCGCTCGGTGTATGGCGTCGGTTACAAGTACGAGGAACCGGATACCGCCCCGACCTGACCCTGCCTGCGCCTCCGCATTTGCTGCACAGTTGCTTCGCACTTGTTGCGCATTGCGCGCCCACACTGCATCCCGTAACCAGCCACGAGGATACAGACATGAAATATGTTTTCAGCTTTTTGGTGATCGGCGTGCTGTCGCTGTCGGCGATGGCGCGTGCAACGGAAACGGATGGCAGGGTGGAACGCCTGACCACAGTTCTAAACCTGACCGAGGAACAGTCCGCGCAAGTGGAGAGCATCATGGCGAGCAAACAGATCCAGATGCAGAAACTGATGCAGCAAATGGCCGCCCTGCGGGACGAAACCGATACGGCGATCAAGGCCGTGTTGACAGAAGAGCAGCAGGAAAAATTCGATGCTCTGCGCGATCAGCACAACGGACGCCGGGGTCCGCACCAACCTCCGCAGTTCTGAACCATTACGCGCTTTCCCGATGCCGGTTTGCGCCGCAGAACCCCAACTGCGGCGCCTTTTTTTGAATCAACACTTCCGCAGGAAACACCTGCCACGCAAATTCCGGTGCGCCGGATCAGACCTGTCCGCGCCGCGCCAGAAAACAGGCCAGCGCGAAAATCCCCTGCAGCCCGGCCAGATACAGCCGGTTGTCGGCAGCGGACGCCGCCGCACTGCCCGCCAGCAGCACCAGACCAATGCCGCACGCCGCAATCAATGCCAGCAGAATGCTCTCCCGGCTGCGCAACCACACTGCACCACCCATCACACCACGCAACGCGATCAGCACGAGCGCCACACAGGCACTGACCATCCCTTCGGTTTTGAACAGCAGAGCGGAACTGCTCGCCAGGGCACGCGCCACGCCAGACGCATCCGGCGCCTGCAGCAGCGGCAGCCAGATCAGCACAAACCACCAGATGCCACCCAGCAGCAATGTCTGCAGCGCATCCGGCAGATAACCAGGCTTTGGTTCGGGCAGACGTTCCTGATGAGGGTCAGAATCGGATGAGGGCCGGACGGGAATTTTCTGCATGGCAGCAGGGCCGGTGTTGCTGAAAGGTGAAAGGGGAAACGGCCGGAAACGCGCGCGGCATTTCCGGCCCATGCTTCAGATGTGTTTGACCTTGAGGATTTCGTAGGTCACGGAGCCTCCCGGCGTGTCGACACTGACTTCATCGCCTTCAAACTTGCCGATCAGGCCGCGGGCAATCGGCGAGTTCACCGAAATCTTGCCCTGTTTGATGTCGGCTTCGTCGTCGCCGACGATCTGGTAGGTTTTTTCCTCGTCCTTGTCGACGTCGAGCAGATCCAGCGTCACGCCGAAAATCACCTTGCCCTTGTTGTCGATCTTGGTGATGTCGATCACTTGCGCGTTGCTGAGTTTGCTTTCGATTTCCGCGATACGGCCTTCAATGAAACCCTGCTCCTCGCGCGCTGCGTGGTACTCGGCATTTTCCTTCAGGTCACCGTGGGCGCGGGCCTCGGCAATCGAATTGATCACGCGCGGACGGTCCACTTTTTTCAGGCGGTCCAGTTCTTCCTGCAGACGGGTTGCGCCGCCAACGGTCATGGGTACTCGAATCATTTCACTAGCTCCGCGTGCAGATCCTGCAATCGTCTGACATTTTTCTCCACCTTCACACTCAGCGCGGCGCAGATGGCCAGCGCTCCGGCGATGGTGGTGGTGTAGGTGATCTTGCCCTGCAGCGCCTCGCGCCGGATCTCATAGGAATCCGCGATGGACTGCGTGCCTTCGGTGGTGTTGATCACCAGATCGATTTCGCGATTCTTGATGGCATCCACGATATGCGGGCGACCTTCCTTCACCTTGTTGATCGATTCCACCGGCAGGCCGGACTCGCGAATCAGGCGCGCCGTGCCACTGGTGGCCACCAGCTTGAAGCCCAGATCGTGCAGCTGCTGCGCCACTTTCAGCGCGGACGGCTTGTCGCCCTCGCGCACGCTGATGAACGCCTTGCCCTTGGTGGGGTAACGCTCGCCGGCACCCAGTGCGGCCTTGCCAAACGCTTCGCCGAAGGTGTCGCCGGAGCCCATCACTTCGCCAGTGGATTTCATTTCCGGGCCCAGGATCGGATCGACGCCCTGGAACTTGGCGAACGGGAACACGGCTTCCTTGACGAAGAAATGCTTCGGCACGATTTCCTTGGTGAAGCCCTGCGCTTCCAGTGTCTGACCCGCCATGCAGCGCGCCGCCACTTTCGCCAGCGACTGGCCGATGCACTTGGACACGAACGGCACGGTACGCGACGCGCGCGGGTTTACTTCCAGCACATAGACTTCGTTGTTCTTCACCGCGAACTGCACGTTCATCAGGCCAATCACGCCCAGCTCGGTAGCCATCTTGCGGGCCTGCTCGCGCATCTGGTCCTGGATTTCCTGGCCCAGGCTGTAGGGCGGCAGCGAACAGGCGGAATCACCGGAGTGCACGCCGGCCTGTTCGATGTGCTGCATCAGACCGCCGATCACCACCTGCTGGCCGTCGCTGACCGCATCCAGATCCACTTCGATGGCGTCATCGAGGAAGCGGTCCAGCAGCACCGGCGCATCATTCGACACCTGCACGGCTTCGCGCATGTAGCGGCGCAGTTCGGATTCCTTGTAGACGATTTCCATCGCACGACCGCCCAGTACATAGGACGGACGCACCACCAGCGGATAGCCGATTTCCTCGGCGAAACGCACGGCGTCCTCGGTGCTGCGGGCGGTGCGGTTGGGCGGCTGGCGCAGACCCAGACGCTCGATCATCTGCTGGAAGCGCTCGCGGTCTTCGGCGCGGTCAATTGCATCCGGGCTGGTGCCGATAATCGGCACGCCGGCCGCTTCCAGATCGCGCGCCAGTTTCAGCGGCGTCTGGCCGCCGTACTGCACGATCACGCCTTTCGGTTTTTCGATGTCGACAATCGCCAGCACGTCTTCCAGGGTCACCGGCTCGAAGTACAGACGGTCCGACGTGTCGTAATCGGTGGACACGGTTTCCGGGTTGCAGTTGACCATGATGGTCTCGTAACCGTCTTCTCGCATGGCGAGGGCGGCGTGGACGCAGCAGTAGTCGAACTCGATGCCTTGGCCGATACGGTTCGGGCCACCACCCAACACCATGATCTTTTTCTTGTCCGTCGGCTGCGCTTCGCACTCTTCCTCGTAGGTCGAGTACATGTAAGCGGTGTTGGTGGAGAATTCGGCGGCGCAGGTGTCCACGCGCTTGTACACCGGACGCACGTTCAACGCGCGGCGTTGGTCGCGCACCGCTTTTTCGGTGGTTTTGAGCAACTTGGCCAAACGGCGGTCGCTGAAGCCCTTTTTCTTCAGCGTGCGCAGCGTGTCGGCGCTCAAGGATGCCAGCGCGCTCGCGCCGTGCTCCTCGGCCAACTTGTCCAGTTGCAGCTCGATCTTGACGATTTCCTCGATCTGCACCAGGAACCACGGGTCAATCTTGGTGAAC